>NZ_JFCC01000002.1:0-181506 GCF_000582925.1 Acinetobacter sp. 1294596
ATCCAGTAGCAAGCTACCTTCATCCGCTCGACTTGCATGTGTTAAGCCTGCCGCCAGCGTTCAATCTGAGCCATGATCAAACTCTTCAGTTAAAATCATTTGTACCTTATTTATAGACAAGGTACCAATTCTGGCTCATTAATCTTCTGACTAAAAATTTACTCAAATAAACTTCGAGAAATTTCTACCATTCAATCAATGAAAATTATTTCGATCGATCAACCAGTAAAAATCCACACAAGTTGTTCTTCATATTCTCTTAATGATCTTCTTACTGCTTCGTCAGCAGCAAGCTAGGTCGGCTATATTACGCTTTCTTTTCATAAAGTCAACTGGTAATTCAGATTATTTTAAACCTATCTAACAAAACCCGACTTAACTATATTTAACTAAGTTACTGTTTTATCAGAAGTTTTAATCTTCATCACCGCCGATGGATGTGCATTATAGGCCATTTATTTCCTAACGCAAGCGGTATTTTATAAAAAAGTGATCGGCTGGTTATTTATCCGGCAAATACCCGGATTTTTTCTATTTCTTAAGTATACACGGCTCAGCCACACTTAACTGATCCAGTATTTTATCCTGTTCATTTTTTTCCTGCCAACGCAAAGGTCGGCAGTCGATATATTCAATATAACCGCTCTCGCCTTCATAGCTTTCGCCCTCCCAATGAGCCTGATAACGAAAGCTTCCGACATAGCCTGCCGCTAAACCAAATTTGAAGTCCCCTCGGCTTTGTGCATGCAATTCAAATAATATTTGTCCTTCATGTTCTACGCACCAAGAAAATTCTCTAGGCAAGTACATCTCTTTACCATTAGGGGTAGTCACCTTAGGATAAACACGGTCTACTTTGAATATTACATTTTTATCATGGAGCTTCATGTCTCCAGCTATATCACGCACATAAAGATGTGATTGAACAAGTTGATTAAAATTATTACGGATTTGCAGAAGCAGAACTTGTAAGGACGAACTTAGATTAATGACCTGATAGGTAAAAAAGCACCAGGTAATTACAGGTATATTGGCAGCACGGGCATATTCAAAGCTACCGGTTCCTTCAATTAAATAACGCTGTTCTTGGTAGTAAACTTCGCCTTTACACTGGCAAAGCAAAGACCAGTGCTCGAATAAGCCCCATTTTATTTTTATAAATTGAGAAAGAACAGGCAGAGTCACCACATTTAAATCTATAGAAAACTCGGGTGACTGGCGTCTGATTCGTAATACAGGTAATTCACCAGATACTTGATCAATATCTGCAAAGGAGAAATCATCAGAATTAAAAAGGCACTGTTCTTTTATAGAGTAACTTTTAAGTTGCCCCACCATATGTGGACTGGAGCTGACTAAAACTGTTGCAGTATCGAGCGCCTGCTCAAGAATGGCACTTTGATTAAAAAATACGGGTATTCGGGGCTGCCCGATAATACTTATAAAATTAAGATAATGAAGTGGAGCAGGCAGATTGGGTAGAATCAGACCCTGATGGATAATTTTAAAACGGCCTTTAGGCGGATGATAAGCCAAGTTCAGTTTAGAAAATGATTTAGGGTTCAGCTGCTGTGATTGATTCAAGGACGTAATCAATTTAACCATACTGAACCCCCTGATTTGGTTAGGTTATAATACGACTTTGATGTCTTCGGGCCAAAAATGTTGTAATGAAACCTGAGAATGCATAAATAATAGAAACAGTCAGTATTCCAACAGGTATATTGTACGTAATTGCTGCAAGAATCAAAACAACAGGAAGCATAACTGCAAAAGGTACACGTTTGCGATCCATCTGTTTAAATGAGTAATACTTGATATTAGAAATCATCAGGATTCCGATAATCAGCATCAGGACAGCATTGGTGGCTTGAATTCCCCGGTCCTGCAGATCAAAAATCGCTGGAAAATCTATTCCTACCCAGATTAATGAAACCACAATGATTGCAGCCAACGGACTTGCAATCCCGATGAAATAACGCTTATCGACTACTCCGATCTGCACATTGAAACGGGCTAACCGGAAGGCGGCACAAGCGGTATAGACAAAACAGCAAGCTAAACCAATACGACCAAGATCATTAAGACTCCAGCTATACATGAGCATTGCAGGCGCTACACCAAAAGCCAGCAAGTCAGACAATGAGTCAAATTGTTCACCAAAAGCACTTTGTGCACCAATGGCACGTGCTACCCGTCCATCCAGACCATCTAAAAGCGCAGCAATAAAAATCGCATAAATGGCCTGACTATAGACTCCATTCATGCTCGCGACTATTGAATAGAATCCTGCAAGTAAAGCTGCGGTTGTAATTAGGTTCGGCCATAGATAAATTCCACGACGCCTTATTTTCTGCCCTTCATGAGTATGCTCTTCTTCGACTACTTCAAAGGTAATTCCATCAAATGAGTCGTGAGAATTATCATCCCGTTCAGGCTTAGGTATATTTGTCATTCTTATACGTCCTAACTATGACCTTATCCAATTTACGGTAAAGCACAGACTATTCACCAACTAGCCAGCGTACTGCCGCATGTCCGCCAATTTCTTGCATGCGCAGATGTGGAAACAACCATTGTAGTGCCTCATCGGCATCTTCAGAAAACTTCCAAGGCGGATTAATGACCAGTAAACCACAACCATTTAAACCGACTGGCGTGTCATCCGGCCATACACAGATTTCACAGATGAGCTGCCGGCGAATACCGGTCTTCATCATTTTCTTTTCAAAACGCTCAATCATGGCGCGATCCTTAATCGGATACCACACGGCAAATATGCCCGTCGGCCATTTTTTATAGGCATTCTGTAAAAGCTCTACCAATTGCGGAAAATCTTTACGTTCTAATTCATAAGGCGGATCAATCATGACCAGACCGCGTTTTTCTTTCGGTGGAATAACGGCCAGTAGTCCCTCATAAGCATCACGTTTATGCAGACCAGCACGTGAATCACGAATATTGTCACGTAACTGCTGAAATACATCCCGTTGCATTTCAAACACTGTGGCTTTATCAATATCACGCATTCCCTGTAATGCAAACCATGGTGAGCCAGGATAAGCCCCTTGACCCTGCTGGCTACGCATACTTTCAACCAGTTTCAGGTATTGCTGTACGCCTTCTGGTGCATTACGCTTGACTGAGTCATCCAGCTTGACCAAACGGTGAATACCTGTCAGAAATTCACCAGACTTTTGTGCAGGTGCAGACGACAGATCATATTGACCCGCGCCACCATGCGTATCGATATAACGATAAGGCTTGTCTTTACTATTCAGGCGTGTCAACAATTGCAGCAACAGTACATGTTTCATAACATCGGCAAAGTTGCCTGCATGGAAATGGTGACGGTAATTCATTTTTGCATTAATTCCTTAGTTCAATAGGCATTTTAGCATGAAAAAATGTTTCTTTAAGGAACTTCTCTTATTCTAAAATAATCCCTTACTTTTTATCCTTATTTTTTCGAGGTGATATGGAAGACGTTTTTCTACCGCAATCCTGGGCTCTTGACCAAGTGATCAGTGATTTACATCAACATGGTTTTGCAGTTATTGATCGGGCCTATGAGCAAGCTTATTTGCATGATTTAGTAGAAGAATGTACTGAAAATATTAATCGTTTTCGGGAAGCTGCTGTTCAAAACGGAGTGGTTACGCAAATCCGCAGTGACCATATTTTATGGATCAATGAGAATTTGCCTATTGCACAGCAACATATAAACACCTTGCAACAACTGGCTATCACACTTAACCGGGCATTCTTTACCAGTATTCGTGAAGTTGAAGCTCACTTCGCCTGTTATAATGCTGGCGAGTTTTATACTTTACACCGTGATAATCCCCAACAAAAAAATGATCGGGTTTTTTCTGCCGTTTACTACTTACATGAACAATGGCAGAGTCACTGGGGTGGGCAGTTGCGCTTACAGGATGTACATCAGGATTGGCATATTATTGAACCCGCACCCAATCGATTAGTGATTTTTCAAAGCGATCTTTTGCATGAAGTCTTAAAGGCACAACAACAGCGCCTGTCTATTACTGCATGGTTACGTAGTGGACTGGTGTTATGGTAAAGGCCGGGCCGGTCGCTTTAAATCTGTAAAACCAGCCTCATATATAAACTTAATATTTATAAGAGTAATGGCGAATGCTAGAAGATACCAAGCAACTGATAGCCCGCATTGGTGAAACAGATCAATTGTTCTTGTCATGCAGTACGCCTGAACTGGCGCTTGAGCGTGGGCAGTTACGTATGGAACTGGTAAACCGCAGCAATCATCGTCAGGAACAGATTCATTTCTTGCAGGAAGCTATTGTCATTCTTGAACAAGGCCGCCTGGAATATGAAGAAATGCCGTTAAGGGTTTACCTTGACCTCTCGATTCAGCTAGCTAAAGCTTATATGGTTTTCTTTGAATTGAATCGTGAAGTGCATTTTGCTTTAATTGCCCAGCAGATTTTAAAACCATTGGCACATTATGAGCATGGTGAAATTTTTCTGATTTTAGGCTATGCATCTGTTGCTAAAAATGAATTGGCTCTTACCCGGCACTGGCTGAGCAAATATACCAAGACTCAAGAGTTTGATCGGGAAACGTTACGACAACATTTTGCCTTTCAGGCTATGCATAATGAGGACTGGTTTATGAAACTGCTTCAGTCGCGTGTTCATTGATTAAAATCAAAGGCTCTTCACAGAAGAGCCTTTTTTCTTATTCAGGATGCTTAGGATTTTTATCGTCTTCAACGTGCAGCATCTGGTTCAGCTTGTCAATAATCACAATCCATTCATCATCCTGATGCCAGTGTTCACGCAGGAAAGAACTCTGCCCCTGTGTCCAGAAATCTGCTTCTGGTAAAATTACATCAGAAGGAAGCTGATGATCTTTTGCAAACTGGTCTATAGAAGCTTCATCTGAAGGTAAGCCTAATTGCTCAAATAATAATTCTAAAGTGGGTTGTTGTTCGAGTACCATAACTTGACTCCTATTTGTTATTTCATCAATCTATAAACTAACAAATACGCAGAAAATTAGGGCTACAGGCCGATGTATTCTTGTTATCTTTTGTGATAAATCTAAAGATGACTATAAAAAAAAGCGCCTATGACAGGCGCTTTTTATCAATCTAAAAAATAGATTATTTAAGCATATCAGCAACTGCTGCGCGCTCTTCTTCAAGTTCGTTCAGAGTTACGTTAATGCGCTCACGGCTGAATTCGTCGATTTCAAGACCTTGAACGATTTTGTATTCACCGTTTTCAGTGGTTACAGGGAAACCAAACATTACGCCTTCAGGAATGCCGTAAGATCCGTCAGAAGGAATACCCATTGTTACCCATTTGCCGTTTGTACCAAGTGCCCAGTCGCGCATATGGTCGATAGCAGCATTTGCAGCAGAAGCAGCAGAAGACAGGCCACGCGCTTCGATAATCGCAGCGCCACGTTTACCAACAGTTGGAAGGAATACGTCTTTGTTCCATTCAGCATCGTTGATTTTGTCTTTCAAGCTTTCACCGTTCACAGTTGCGAAACGATAGTCAGCATACATGGTTGGAGAGTGGTTACCCCAAACAGTCATGTTTTCGATGTCAGAAACTGCAACACCTGCTTTTTGAGCAAGCTGAGTCAAGGCACGGTTGTGGTCAAGACGTAACATTGCGGTAAAGTTTTTCGCTGGAAGATCTGAGGCAGATTTCATTGCGATGTAAGCATTGGTGTTTGCAGGGTTACCTACAACCAATACTTTAACATCACGACTAGCCACTTCGTTAAGCGCCTGACCTTGACCGATGAAGATTTCACCGTTCACTTTAAGCAGGTCAGCACGTTCCATACCAGGACCACGTGGGCGTGAACCCACAAGAAGTGCGTAGTCAGCATCTTTGAATGCTACTTTAGGATCATCAGTACCGATCATGCCCGCCAACAATGGGAAAGCACAGTCGTCTAGTTCCATCATTACGCCTTTCAGCGCTTGTTGAGCTTTCTCAACAGGAATTTCTAATAATTGAAGAATAACTGGTTGGTCTTTACCCAGCATTTCGCCGCTTGCGATACGGAATAACAGGCTGTAACCAATTTGACCAGCAGCGCCAGTAACGGCAACGCGAACAGGTTGCTTCATGTAATTATCTCCAATTGAGGATCGTCATAATGATTAAATAGCTGTTCTATCTAATCTTAATAAACATAAACGGCAAAGATTGTACTCCAATCGTCTGACAGATGCATGTAAAAGAGAATGGATTTCCCCTAAAGTCTGATAGGAAATATAAATGAAATCCCGTTCATACTTTCAGATTATCTTTAAGCATCAAATAATTGTTTAATATGCCCCTTTTACGGTAAAGCTACCTGGACAACTGGAGACAACTTCACTTGAGCACTGTTTATACTGCCCATTAACCCGGTAACATACCTGAACCTCTGTCAAGACAGGTGCGCCTCTTAAACTTTCACAACTAAAGCGTATTCCATTATTTGGCAAAGCAGGGTTCAGTTTTAAAAACTGCTGTTTTAATGAATTATTTTGTATTTGACGACTGACTGAGCCGGTCAGATCGGCAGGGATTTTTAAGCGCTCGGCATAATTAATAATGGTACGGAAATACTGGCTGGCATTCATCGGCAAACACCCTCCTACGCTATGCCATAACTGAGCACGGCTATTTTCACCCGGCATAATACGCGACACAACGTTTGCCTGAATGGGTGACAGATTTGCAGAAGAACTGGTTGTACAGTCTTCTTCTGTTGTTTCAGGCAGCAAACCGGCAATCGTCAATGAATACCCTTCCAGACACTGGCGGGTTTTCTGTCTGGATGAGTCCAATGCACATACTGCCGGTGTCATTTGCACACGCATCACATACCCCTGCAAAGCTGGTGCAGCAAAGGCCGGAGAACTACACAACCCGATCACAGCAGTTACACATCCGGCAGCTGCAAAAGAAGAGGTTGCCTTTAGACTTATTTTCTTCATTGAAAAACTAGCTATAAATTGCAGTAACACATTAATTCACCGGACCCTTATGGTGTATTCCTGACCGGTATTACTTTCATCCGGTTCTGAATAGATTGTGGTCCTTGCCCCAATAGCACCCCATAATGAGTTGCATTTGCCATGACATTTTTAACGTAGTCACGGGTTTCAAGTAACGGAATGGCTTCCGTATATTGATCAGCAGTCAGACTCTGAAATTCAGGCTGCCAGCGCTTAGCCCTGTTCGGACCGGCATTATAGCCAGCCGTCGCCAATACAGGGTTATTACTGAGCTGATTTTGTATCATGGACAGATAATAAGTACCGTAGCGGATATTGGTATTCATATCAGTCAGGGCAGCCGGGTTATAACTCTCGCCCATTTGCCGGGCGACCAGTCGTGCTGTATCCGGCATGATCTGCATCAATCCGCCAGCTCCAACATGTGAGCGTGCAGAAGATACAAAACGGCTTTCCTGACGCATAAGTCCATAAGCCCAAGCTGGATCTACTCCCACATTGCGGCTATGACTCACCACTGTACCCTGATGTGGAGTAGCATAACGGTAACTGTAATTATGCTGTCTCACTGTACGTTCTGCGGCATAGATTGCCCGATCATACCATCCCATATCATGAGCACGTTTCGCCGCAGCGAGTAATAAACCATCATCCTGCTTCAGGTATGCCTGACGTACTGCCCAGTTCCACTCACGATTAATATAGCTATCTGGTGCATTAATACGGCGCAAGGTAAACGCACGGTTAAAATGAATATTCTGGTTCAGCCGCTGCATGTCTTGGCTAGAAGGTTGCTGATTACCCGGCACACTGCTGTACCTTTGGCCCAACTGATCCTTTGCTAACAGATTATGATAATCATCGCCTGCCTGGGCCAATTTACTATAGATAGCTCGTGCTGTCTGGCGTGAACCACTGTCATTTCGTTTTTCCACGCTACGGGCCAGCCAGTATTGCCAGCGGTCTTCCTGTTTCTGGGTGACTGTCATACTATCAATAGCACGGATTACACTCTCCCACGCTCCAAAGCGAATCGCCTGTCGCGCATAGATTTCTGCTTCTTCAGGGGTAAATGGATAACCATAGCTGGTATCTAAAGCATTCAGGACTTCCCGATTAAAATTATTCTTCATGACAGTAGTACCGCCAATATAACCTACTGTGCGATACAAATAGCGTTGTACATCGGCAGGCGTACCCTCAGCCGCGCGTTTTACCGAAGATAACGCTGTTTCCAGTTCGTTATTGGCCAAACGTCCCAGGGCAAAAATCAGATAAGCATGATCAGTTGGAGTCGCTTTTGGTGCAGACCATAAATAATTAAGCGGATTAGCCTGAATCTGGTTCAGCTGGGCCAATGATAAAGGTAGCCCAATAGTTTGTGCCGTTGCCAGCGCCTGACCCGACTGTCCTGCCCGTAGTTGTCCCCATAAACGCTGCTGGCGATCTTGGGCAGTCATTAATGGACTGGCTAGCATCATACGCCCCAAACCGGTACACGAATCAGGCTGGGATTCAGTAGTAAACCATATATCCTTATACTCAGCAAAGACCAGAGGGTCGCCAGTCTTAGCCCGCACCTGGGCAACCGCACAGCTCTCTGCACGGTCAGGATTGGTTACATAAGCCAAAACTGGCTGGGCATTGGCATAATCAGCCTGTTTTACTTTTTCTTCTACATAGTCAGCGGCAAGTTTCTCAGTCATGGCAGCCTGTGGATACCGCTGGGCAAAGCTGATAATTGCTGAAGGCGACTGAAAACCCAGATTGGTATTTAATTTCCAGTATTCCGGATAATAGCCAAGCACATCATTTTGCATAGCAGCCTGATACTGATCTAACAGCGCAACATTACCCGCGTTGGCAGCCCTTAAGGCATCATTAAACTGCTCGTCAGCAGCCTGGCTACAATGTATACCGAATACACTCATCAAGCTTCCAAGCAAGATGCGCTGAAAACTTTTGTTTTTTAATCCATATTTACTTAATGAATTATTTTTCTTGAGATGCATACCCGCCCTTTTCCAGCTGCAAAACCCAGTTCCGGACCGATAGTTTAATTATTCTTTATGATCACTACTGTTGTGTTATGTAACCTCATGATTCACCTCTCATTAATTCAAAAGTAATTTTGTCTGTAAAATCAACGCAAACTGAACTGAATTTATTTTTAGGGCTTTCGTTAAAAATACTGTTAAAATGTGCGACCTTAAAAATCCCTTTACCGGTCGATCTATGTATATTCAGGCCGGTTATCTGATCATTATCCTTTAGGAGCCTACATGACGGTTCAAACCTTCATTCCAAATGGTGCCAAAGCTGCCTCAGAAAACACTGTTACCCAGCCACAGCACACCCCTGCCGACAATATGCCAGTTAAAAAACTGTATATTGAAACGCAAGGGTGTCAGATGAATGAGTATGACAGTCACCGTATGGCAGACCTTTTAGGCGACTCACATGGCTATATCCTGACCAGCAATCCGGCTGATGCCGATATCATGCTGATGAACACATGTTCAATCCGTGAAAAAGCACAGGAAAAAGTGTTTAGTGAGCTGGGCCGCTGGCGTAAGCTAAAAGACCAGAATCCTGACCTGGTGATTGGTGTGGGTGGCTGTGTGGCCTCACAAGAAGGCGATAATATTCAAAAGCGTGCGCCTTATGTCGATATGGTATTTGGCCCGCAAACCCTGCACCGTTTACCGCAAATGCTGGACCAGCATATAGACCAGCTTGAGAAGCCAAAGAAAGAGAAGATCAAGCTGGTCGATATTTCCTTTCCGGATATTGAAAAATTTGACTTTTTGCCCGAACCACGCGTAGAAGGCTATAAAGCTTTTGTTTCAATCATGGAAGGCTGTTCAAAATACTGTTCGTTTTGTGTAGTTCCTTATACCCGTGGTGAAGAAGTTTCACGTCCGCTGGATGATGTACTGGCCGAGATTGCTGGTCTGGCAGAAAAAGGCGTTCGCGAAATCAATCTGCTTGGCCAGAACGTAAATGGCTATCGTGGAGAGACTTTCGAAGGCACTATCTGTACCTTTGCTGACCTGCTGCGTCTGGTGGCCGAAATTCCGGGTATTGGTCGGGTTCGTTATACCACTTCACACCCGTTAGAATTTAATGATGATCTGATTCAGTGTTACCGCGACTTGCCACAAATGGTCTCACACCTACATTTGCCGGTACAAAGTGGTTCAAATGACGTACTTCAGGCAATGAAGCGTAACCATACTATTGATGTTTATATTGAAAAAATAGCCAAGCTTCGCAAAGTCCGTCCCGATATGCACTTATCAAGTGATTTTATTATTGGATTTCCAGGCGAGACTGATCAGAATTTTGAAGAAACTTATCAGTTTATTCAGGAAATGGACTTTGACCACTCTTATAGCTTTATTTATTCCAAACGTCCTGGTACACCAGCCTCAGAGCTGGCTGATGATACACCGGAAGAAGTGAAAAAAGAGCGTTTAGCACGTGTTCAGCAATGGATCAAGCAATCCAGTATTGCAAAAACAAATGCCATGCAAGGAACGATTCAACGTGTTCTGATTGAAAATATTTCAGAAAGGGATCCGAACCTGCTAGTCGGTACGGCCGATAATACCCGTCTGGTTACCTTTATCGGAGACCCGGCCTGGGTGGGACGTTTTGCCGAGATTGAAATTACCGAAATTAAAACTTTAAATTTAGTTTACGGAGAACTCTTGAATCTTGAGCCTGACGTGGCGTAATGTAAGGGGAACGACAAAAATTACCTAAAGGATTTCTCTTGACTGCAGCGATTCGACGTACAGTAAGTTTCCCTGGCATTTCTATGGAACGCCTTAAGAGCATGTTAGGTGCTTATAACGGACATATGAAACAGATTGAACAGCGTCTGGATGTCAAAGTTACCCATCGCGGTGATAGCTTCTTTGTAGATGGTGAAATCGATGCAGTTGAACGGGCAGAAAGCCTGTTACAGCGACTGCATGAAGAAGCCGAGGTTTCGCAGCAGATCAGTGCCGATGTACTGCATATGATGATTCAAGGCAGTCAGACCGAGCGCGAGCTGATGGATGATACCGAGCAGGAACATACCGGCCTCGACAGTGTCTGGTTACAGACCCGAAAAGGCCGGATCAATCCACGCGGTGCCAACCAGAAACGTTATGTGCAGCGCATTTTACAAAGTGATATCTCTTTTGGTATCGGTCCTGCTGGTACAGGTAAGACCTATCTGGCGGTTGCTGCTGCAGTCGACATGCTGGAACGTAATGAAATCCAGAGAATTCTTTTGGTCCGTCCGGCGGTAGAAGCAGGTGAAAAGCTGGGCTTCCTGCCGGGTGATTTAAGCCAGAAAATTGATCCTTACCTTCGCCCTCTTTATGATGCACTGTATGAAATGCTCGGTTTCGAGAAGGTTGCCAAACTCATCGAACGGCAGGTCATTGAGGTTGCCCCACTTGCTTATATGCGTGGTCGAACCCTGAACCATTCTTTTGTCATTCTGGATGAAGCACAGAACACCACGCCAGAACAGATGAAAATGTTCCTGACCCGTCTGGGTTTTGGTTCGCGTGCAGTAATTACCGGAGACATTACTCAGGTAGATTTACCACGTGGACAGCAATCAGGACTAGCCCATGCTTTGCGGGTACTGGAACCGATTAAGGAAATTCATATTACCCGCTTTCATTCACGTGATGTAGTACGCCACCAGTTGGTACAAAAAATTGTAGAAGCATATGAAGGCTGGGACAGTGAACAGTCCCGGCTGAGTGCTGAAGCACGTGCTGAGCGCAAGGCACGTCAAGAAGCACTTGTAAATGAAAATGATACTGCTGCAGATGCACAGCATCAATCAGAAACACCAGACAACATTTAAGGTTTATTTTGAAACTTAGTCTCTCTTTGCAACAAACGTTTGTAGCGCCTGAACTGGTGCTCAAACGTGCTTATCTTAAAAAAGTGATTGAAACCACTCTTCGTCATCTTGACGTTAAACAGGACTGCGAAATTGGAATTGCCTGTGTTGACCTTGATCAAAGTCAACAGCTGAATCTGGAATACCGCCGGAAAGACAAACCTACCAATGTCTTATCTTTCCCGAGTGAAATTCCGGAAGAAATTTTACCCATGCTGGCAGCCCGGCCTTTGGGTGATCTGGTGATTTGTATTCCGGTCGTATTACAAGAAGCTGCCGAGCAGCAGAAAGTACCCGTAGAGCATTTCACACATATGCTGGTCCATGGCACATTACATTTGTTAGGTTATGACCACGAAATCAGTGATGAAGATGCCGATGAAATGGAAGCACTGGAAATTGAAATTCTGGCCAAGCTTGGCCTGAATAATCCTTATCAGGAAGAATAAATTAAAGTAAGCTATTTTAATAATTACAAACCTGGCAGGAATAATAACTATGAAACTTCTCATGCAAATTACTGCTCTGTTGACCAGTACAATATTTATGCCTGTAGTTTTTGCAGAACAACCTGTTACTGTGCAAAGCAGTTGTCCGCAGTCTGAGTTTCAGTCTAAAGATAAAACATGGAGTGGCCATTATTATCTCAGCGGCGTCATGGAAGTTGGCTCTGAATTGCTACTGGAAGAAAATGGTCATTTTAAATGGATGCTGGCAGTCGGTAGCCTGGACCAATATGCAGAAGGTATCTGGTGGAAAACCGGAGAATGTATCGGTCTCAAACCTGAAGCCAAATTCTTAAAACAGCTTCAGATTTTCCCAAGTTCTCTTTATCTTGCTGATGAAAAACTCAAAGCTGTCTGGGCAGATGGCCGTGAGCAGGGAACTTATTACCGGCCGAAACTGAGCTCTAATCCTTAACACAAAACCTTTAATTTATTTTACTTCGAATTCAGCCTCGGCCGGGTCGAATCGCCATGTCCGTACAATGCGTAGTTCAGAAATATCTTTCATACCTGCATCAAACCGCCCAAATGGCGCACCTTTACGTACAGAAGCCTTGGCTGCCTCATCTAGAATGGTATGTCCTGAACTTTCCAATAACCGGATTGCACGTATCCCGCCTTGAGCATTCAAGATGACCATAAGCTGCACTTCTCCTGTTAGGCGCTCAGCCTTAGCCTGCTGCGGATAATAGCGGTTACCATAGAGTTCAACTTTTTCACGGAACTTGTCCAGATAGGCAGCTGCTGCATCCTGCTTGGCCTGTATTCCATCCACCGTTTTGATACGCTGCTGACGGCTGAAATCCTGCTGACGCTGTAAATACTGGGCTTCCAGACTGGCAGCCATTGCTGCCTTAGCCTGAAACTGGCTCTGTAATTCTTCTAAAGCTTTTTTACGCTGGTTCTGCTCCGCTTCTTTGCGCCAGCTCATGATTGTCATCAGGACTTTGTCTTCAAACTGTATTTGAGGCTGTTGGTGCATCTGCTGTAAAGTCTCCTGCTGCTGCTCACCCGCACTTTGTTGTTGTGAACTGGCCGGTAGCTGGCTTGAGATACGGTGAGCCTCTCGGAAGCGGCCTGAACCCTGCTGGTCTGCCTGTGCCAGATAGTCGGCATCTTTGACCTGCTCAGAACTCGGACGAATGCTGACAGCGATTTCCTTACTGGCAGCAGCCTCTGGATCTGGCATTGCAAAATGCAGAGTTAAAATCGCCAAATGTAAAATGACAGCCAGCAACAGAGCACCCATAAAAATCGGATCCTGCCACCAAGCCAGACCTGTCCCACCAGGTAAAATTATTTTTTTCAACATATGACTTTTTACCAGCCAGACTCTTTTGGTTTGAAGTCGGTTTAGAAAGAAGTAGAAAATAACATCAATACAAAGTTATTATTAAACTTATGGACTTGTCACCCCAGTCACCAATCTTCATACTCAACATTAAAAATGACGCGATTAAATTCAGCTAACTGCAGGATTCAAGCTTGAAATTTTCTTACGTCCCGTCAAGATTGCAACTGAACGAAAAAGAACTCTCCATCTGGAATCATTTTTATGCCTAGAACGCTAATTTCCAATATTTCTAAACGTATACGTCAAGTATATCAAAAAGCAGAGGGATTTATTGAAGAAGAGCGTGAGTTTGCCTTGTCTCAAGTTTTTTTGAATGCCACTTTTGAACGTTATGTCACCAATAATGTTAAACTTTTGCAGGATTTGCATGCTGATGTGCATGATGACTGGCTCAGACTGTACGCCACTTTGGAAGTAAAGGGTTTATATACCACCCTGTCTGTTGACTTAAAACTGCTACAGATGGAACTCAATAAAAATACCCAGCTTCTGATTTTTGAGCAGATCAGTGACACGCAGGTGATTGAGGCCAAATTTAAAAATGTATTTATAAAAATCGGATTTAATACCGCTCTCTTCTTTTACCAGAAAATTTTAAGAAAAGACCCTTTAGGTTCTATCTTAGAGCGTTTTAATATTGTGCAAGTTAAAGATGACCTGTTATATCTGGATTTGAATCAGTGGTTGGGCAAAAGCCGTTCGGTTCTGGAAACACTGGATAAAATCAATGTAAATCAGGGGCTGTTACGTGAAGCAGAACTGGTTCTGGTTGGGAATGTTAATATGCGGGCTATTCTGCATAAATCTATGCGCGATGCCCAAATGCAGAAAATAGAAAATGATATTGAAGCTACCCATGTGACGCCACTTCAACAAAAATAGACTTTAAAATATCTTATATTTAAGCTGGTCTGTGAAAAACCTACATACTGATACAGTTAAGTAGCCTATTTCTATTACTTCTTCATTATTGAAGAGCATAATACTAGATGAAAAATAAGTTATATTTCTTTGATGTAACCTGTTTCTGTAAAAGGATCCCCACACTTATGGCAACTACCCTGTTTAAAACCCTGACCTTAGCGACTGGTATGACCACAGCGCTGTTATTTTCCGGTTTTTCAAGTCATGCTCTCGCCATGAGTCCCTTTCAAGCCAGTTATCAGTTTTCTTATAATGGTAAGAATATGGGTACAGCGACCCGGACTTTAAGTAAGAACGGTAACCAGTGGGTGTACACCTTTGCCGCAAAGGCGGGCGCTATTGCATCAGCCACCGAAACCAGCCGTTTTAGCTTTAACAATAACAAGATTATCTCTGACAGCTTTAACCGGACCAGCAAAATTTTAGTACATAATGACAAAATGAGCATCCAGTTTAATCCGGGCACCAAACTTATCAAAACGCAAAAAGATGATAAGTCCCGTTCTTTTGCCTGGCAATCTGGGGTACTCGATGAGCTAAATGCCGAATTACAGATTCGGGAAGATTTAAAAGGCTCAGGTTTAAAGTCAACCTATCCAATTGCTGATGCCAAAGAAGTGGAAAACCGTAAGTTTGTTAGGCAAGGTACTGAACAGGTGAAAACCTCTTATGGTACATTCAGCACCATTAAAGTACGGATGCAACATGACAAGGCCGAGCGAAATACAGTTTTCTGGCTGGCCCCAAAACTGGATTACTTACCGGTTAAAGTTACCCATCAAGATGGTAAAACGTCCTATGGCCTGTTATTAACAGGTTATAAAGGACCAACAAATTAAGTAATTTGATCAATTTCAGCTTGCATTTTTGCGGATGCTTTTTAAAATACGCTTTTGCTTGAAAAAGCATCCGCCCCTAGAGGAATTCTCCCGTGCATGCACTAGAACAGAAAATCTTAAGTGAAGGTATCGTTCTATCTGATCAAGTCTTAAAAGTGGACGCGTTCTTAAATCACCAAATTGATCCTGTATTGATGCAGCAAATTGGTAAAGAGTTTGCTGCCCGCTTTAAAGATGCAGGCATCACCAAAATTATCACGATTGAAGCATCTGGTATTGCTCCTGCAGTCATGGCAGGTTTAGAACTGGGTGTTCCTGTAATTTTTGCCCGTAAATATCAGTCATTAACTTTAAAAGATGACTTATACCGTTCTAAAGTTTTTTCATTTACCAAGCAGACTGAAAGTACAATTGCGATTTCAAACAAGCATCTGAACTCAAGTGACCGCGCACTGGTCATTGATGACTTTCTGGCGAATGGTCAGGCGGCTTTGGGTTTGATTGACCTGATTCATCAAGCCAATGCCGAAGTTGTTGGGGTCGGGATTGTAATTGAAAAGTCTTTTCAGCCTGGCCGCGATGTCTTACTTGAAAAAGGATATCGTGTCGAGTCACTAGCCCGTGTACAGTCACTGGCAGATGGCAAAGTGGTTTTTGTTCAGGAATAAGTTTCTCTGACAGTAAAAGAGCGCATTAGCGCTCTTTTTTATGGCTGCAGTTTAAGAGCAATCTCTCCAAGCCTTTTACCTTGGGCGAAGCACAAATCTTTTTCTTCCTGAGTCAGCCCTTGGTCATGGCGTGGTCCACTCACATGTGTGGCACCATAAGGCGTGCCCCCAGATTTAGTATTTGAGAGCGCCGGATGGTCATTACTAAGCCCTATAATCATCATACCATGATGGAAAAGTGGAGGCAGCATGCTCAGTAAAGTGCTTTCCTGCCCACCATGCATAGAACCACTCGAGCTAAATACACAGGCAGGTTTGTTATGCAATGCTCCGCTCAGCCATAAACTGGTTGTTTGGTCCCAGAAATATTTCATCTCACTGGCCATATTACCAAAGCGGGTAGGTGAACCAAGAGCCAGACCGCTACAGTTAGCCAGCTCATCTAGCGTACAATAGATATCGCCTTCTGCAGGAATACTCGGTGCAGCTTCTGTGACTACTGTCGCCAATTGTGGGACCGTACGGATCTTTACATTCATACCGGTGGCTTCGATACCATTTGCAATTAAATGTGCCATATCTCGGGTAGAACCATATTTACTGTAATAAAGAACAAGAATATAAGCTTGCATACACTTTTAGAGTTTAGCTAAAAAGAAAACTATACGGTATTTCTTTAAGTTTTTGCTAAGCTGGAACAACGAATTACATAAAGATCATGAAAAAAATCGAGATTTTATTTTTATGTTGAATTTTTTGAAGAAGCTTCCGTTCTATGACAAAACCTGGTTCAAGTTTATCCTGTTTGTCATTCGCCGTTTTGAAGCAGACCGTTGTCGAGAGCTGGCAGGTTCTTTAACCTATACCACGCTCTTTGCGATTGTGCCCATGCTGACCGTATTTCTGGTCATCATTTCCTCTATTCAGGCCTTGGAACCAGCGCGTCAGCAGTTGCAGCAGCTTATTTATAGCAATTTTCTGCCTAAAAGCACGATTGCATTTGACAAGATGCTCAATGCTTTTACCGAGAAGTCTAGTAATCTGACTGTCATCGGGGTGCTGTTCCTCTTTGTCACAACCATCATGATGTTAAGTACCATTGAAACCGCGTTTAACCGGATCTGGCGTGTTAAAGAAACACGCGGAGGTATTGTCGGGTTTATGCGTTATTGGACAATTATCTCTTTAGGGCCCATTGTGCTTGGCAGTGCTTTTGTCATCTCATCTGCGCTGGCTTCTTTAAGTATTTTAAGCAATAACTTTGCTGGCTATGAGATGGATGGTGCGTTTCTCCTGTCATTGCTTTCTATTGCATTGACGATTGCTGGTTTCTTTATTATTTACTGGACTATACCCAACCGCAATGTACCTGTGATTGCTGCTGCACTGGCCGGCGTATTCAGTGCAATTGTTTTTGAAATGCTCAAGAACTTGTTTGGCACCATTATGTCCAATTTCACCAGTTATGAAATTGTCTATGGTGCCTTTGCCGCAATTCCTATTTTCCTGTTATGGATTTACCTGTCTTGGAATATTGTACTTCTAGGGGTTGAGGTCAGTTTTGCGATTACTGCGTTTCATTCTCGCTATGGCCAGACACGTCATCCGGTGTTGATGCTGCTGGATGTTCTGGATCTGTTTTATCGAAAACAGAAACTGGGGGAAACGGTTACTGAAAAAGAAGCGATGAATATCTTGGGCCGTGGGGAAATAGGCCGCTGGCCGGCTTATGTGGCTATGCTGGAAGAGCAGAATCTGGTCAAGCGTACAGAAAATAATGATTATGTACTGGTACGCAATCTAAGTCAGGTTGACTTCTGGAGCTTCTATAAAGCACTTCCGTATCCACTGCCACGACGTAATGATGTAGGCAATATTCATCCAGATGATGAATGGATGCAAAAGCTTGGTCCCGTACTCATTGAAAGTGATGACTATCTTTCTGCCAAACTTTCTGTTCCTCTTTCAACGATTTTTGAGAGAAAATAAAATTTAAAATTACCTATCTGCTTAAAAAAGGCCATATGAAATGGCCTTTTTTAACACTTAAAACCATCTGCTTATTGAACAAATGTATTCCATGTAAAATCTTGGGAAACACCTTTTAACGTCATGATCAGACGGTCTCCAGATTTTAATGCAGCCACACCAGCCGGTGTACCGGTCATGACGACATCACCCGGTTCAAGTGTAAATACCTGACTGATATCTGCAAGCAGATAACCAATATCAAAAATCAGTAATGAAGTGTCACCTTCCTGACGTAATGCCTCATTTACCTGTAAGCTATAATGAATATTTTTCCAGTCTTTTATTTCTTCCAGACTTACCCAGTCTGCCAAGATACAGGAACCATCAAAAGCTTTGGCCCGCTCCCAAGGCTGGCCCTTGCGTTTAAGTTCGGTTTGTAACTCTCGTAAGGTGAGGTCCAAACCTAGAGTTACTGCTCCAACAGCTTTCAAAGCTTCTTGCGGATCAGTTTCATTATGTAATGGCTGGTCTATACGTAAACTGAGTTCACATTCATGGTGACAGTCGCCCCATGCCGGATTCCAGCTGATTCCCTGTTCAAGTCCAACCAAGCTGCTTGGCGGCTTGATAAATAGTACCGGATGGTCAGGTACGGCGTTCCCCAACTCTTTGGCATGATCCGCATAACTGCGGCCTACACAGACAATTTTTGATGGACGCGTAGCCATGCTTTTCCCTTCCTTTTCTATTTCAGTTCAATAAAATTTATTTCTTGAATGTATTTTCAAATACAGCCTGTTGCTGGGCATTCAGAAAAGCCCGTTTTGGTACAATAATGACAGTCCGGTTCTTGAACTCAAGCATATAAGTAAGCTTGCCTATAGCAAAGTGCTGTACTTCTGCATACTGGAAAGTCTGCTTGCGACCATTTGCATAGAGTTCAATATAGTCCTGAAACAGCTCGATTCCCTGCTCACTTTTACCAAACTGATACTTGATAAACTGACGTTTGAACATCATCGGTAAAAACCAGTAACGCATGATGAGTTGTAATATCAGGAAGAATACGCCAAGTGCCACATAATAACGGCCAACGCCAGTAGGTCCTAAATAAATACCCCATATCACAATAGCGATGCTGACAAGAGGCGTGATAAAACGGGTCAGCTGTTTTTTGCCAAATGTCGCCAAAGAGAAGCCATCTTGGGATTCTTCCAGATTTAGGCTATAGCGCACAGATACAGCAGGCTGAACTTCAGACATAAGCACATCATCAAAACTTTCAAATTGTTTTAAATCTTACACCAGAATACGTTATTTCCTCATCTTTTTAGTGTCCGAAGTTATAGTAGATAACAGCCCTTTTTCCTTAATATTCTTTCACTTTGTCCCATAAAAAATAGATAAACAGGATTGGCATGTTCTATAGCAACAGATATTTTTATCTCATTGTATGGTTTTGGCTATCTGCCAGTACTGTAGTATCAGCCCAAATTATAACCTGGACCGAACAGATACCCAGCAGTCTTTCACCATTTCAAGGTAACATCCAGACGCTTGCAGGCCTCACAGGCGACCGTATTTTTATTTATGCTCACCCTAAACAAAATATTCAACTGCCTACATTTCAAGCCCAGCAGAAAATACAAGGAAAATATTATAGTGGTGCAGTAATTGTTCCAACCTCTAGCCAGAATATTGCCAAACTGCTGACTCACTATCGTAATTATGCCGGTTTATTTCCCACGCTTAAATCTGCGAAGATCCAAGCTCAACAAGGCAATATTACTCAGGTCAAATATCAGATTCATATTCCCACGCCTATTCCGGTACTCAATTTCAAAGAACAGGTATTAATGCAGCATCAATACAGCAATAATAGTATTGCCACCTTAGTAATTGATGCTCCTGTCCCTTACGGTGCGGGAAAAATTGAATGGTTTGATATAGGCAACCAGAGAACTTTAGTTACGATTACCCAATGGGGCGATCTTAACCAGCCTAAAGGTTTTTTATTCAGTAAGATCCTGAATGCCATTCCAGAAGCCAAACTTGGTATTCCAGGTGCTACCAATGCCTTTTTACTAGAAGCCTTGCAACGTCGCTATAAAATATCAACAACCCAAAACCTGAAAGCAGGCACATTACCAGAGTTCCAGCTCAGTACTGCTCAGCGTCAGAAAATTGTCCAGTTAAGCCAGCAGTCTCAAGAACCTGTATCTTTTATTCTTTCGGGCTATCAAGTGCCCTATCAGCGGGGTACAGAAGCTATGCGCTTTAGTACCAGCTATCAGTATTTTGCACAGAGCCCGGAGCACCTTAAACCTTGGCTACAGCCACCTAGCTTTAAATCGCTCTTTCCACGTCAGATTAAAAATGTACAGAGCAAGCAGCTTAATCCACAACAACTTGATGCTGATTATCAGGTTTCTGTTGGTTTAGGTGTAATCAGTATTCCTGTCGATTTTAAACTGCGCTTTGACTACCCGAATTCACTACAAAATGTTTTTCATGCGGTGGGTGGAGACTTAAAGTATATACAAGGCGGTATGCAGCTTGATGCATATGGTCAGGGTACTGTATTAAAGCTTACCAGTGCGGTAAAAATTCATGACCAGGCGCCTTTCCTGCTGCGGGCCATGCGCAGTCTGCCCTATCACGATATGTTACCTGCCATAGGTGGAAATACGATATTAGCTTTAAAAATTAAACAGCGAGTGAAATAATTATTAAATATTTTATCGTTATTTTAAATACAAAAAAACCGCAACAAATGTGCGGTTTTTTCTATCGTTTATCAAGTTGGTGCGCTCAGAGAGATTCGAACTCCCGACCCCTTAGTTCGTAGCCAAGTGCTCTATCCAGCTGAGCTATGAGCGCGTACTTGATGCTGCGCATTATACGTGTTTTTCAGACTTTTACAAGTCTTTTTTAACAACTTTTATCTGAATGCCTAGTTAGTAAGCGTTTTGGAGAAAATCAGATAACTCTTGATCAAAAATTTTTATAAGCAGTTTTCATATTTCCAAAGTAGCTAAAGGCCAATTTATTAAAGTAGTAATCTATTATTTTCAGGCACAAAAAAACCGCTATAAAGCGGCTTAATGTTCAAGTTGGTGCGCTCAGAGAGATTCGAACTCCCGACCCCTTAGTTCGTAGCCAAGTGCTCTATCCAGCTGAGCTATGAGCGCGTACTTGTGTGCCATTAACGGCAAGTCGTTACAATCAATTACTTCAAATATTTATAGGAATTAAACCGATAAATTGGTGCGCTCAGAGAGATTCGAACTCCCGACCCCTTAGTTCGTAGCCAAGTGCTCTATCCAGCTGAGCTATGAGCGCGTACTTGTGTGCCATTAACGGCAAGTCGTTACAATCAATTACTTCAAATATTTATAGGAATTAAACCGATAAATTGGTGCGCTCAGAGAGATTCGAACTCCCGACCCCTTAGTTCGTAGCCAAGTGCTCTATCCAGCTGAGCTATGAGCGCATTGAGGTAATCGTTGGCGGTGAGAGAGGGATTCGAACCCTCGATACAGTTGCCCGTATGCGTCCTTAGCAGGGACGTGGTTTCAGCCACTCACCCATCTCCCCGTAACGAGCCGCCATAATACAAACTTAATTCCCAATCATCAAGCCATGACTGAAAAAATTTCTGCCTTTTTTGTTCAATTAAATATTTTTTAAGCAATTTATCGGGTTTTACAGACTTTTCTGATCTTTAAATGCTCACTCTATAATTTTTGAGGTACTTAGTTTCCGATTATCCTCAAGATAAAACACATTATTGCAATCATTTACGTGCAGTCCGGGCCGGCATGACTTATGCTAAAGGTATCTTCTGATGTCAAGCCAAACGAAATTATGAAAAATTGGGTCGATCCTGAAGCTAAAGCAGAAGCTGAACGTTATGACAATCCTATTCCTAGTCGTATTTTTATTCAAAAAACGATTGAACAGTTACAGGCGCCGCAATCCCATGCCGACCTGGTTGAGCATTTTGAAATCCAGGACCAAAAAAGTATTGACGCGCTTAATCACCGCCTGATTGCAATGGTACGTGATGGACAACTGGTCAAGGATGGATTCAAGTTTCAGCTGGTTGCTGACTTGCCTACTTATGAAGCTACAGTGTATATCAATACAAAAGGTATGGGCATCGCACAGATTGATGGCCAGGATAACTTGTATTTACCAGAACGTGAACTTCGTCTGGTCTTTAATGGTGACCGGGTACGGGTACGTCAGACCAGTACTGACCGCAAGGGTAAAGCTTGGGGCTTTATTACTGAAGTAATCCAGCACCGGGTCAAGCAGATTATTGGGCAGCTGAAAATGTATGAGGGTGAATATTTTATTCAGCCTTCCATGCCAAACCAGCATCAACCGATTACCTTGGAAAAAGAACTGATCGATCACGCCAAAATTAACTTGGGTGATATGGTGCGTGTTGCCATTGATGATTATCCGACTCGGGAAGAGTTTTCTACCGGTCATATTGTGCAATCAATGGCAGATAAAGCCGATACTGAAATTATCATTCCACAAACTATCTTGGAATATGGGCTGCCTTATGAGTTTCCTGAAGAGGTTTTAAAGGAAGCAGCCAGTTTTAAAGAGCCGGATGAACAGGACCGTCAGGGCCGGGTAGATTTACGTGATCTGGCTCTGGTCACAATTGACGGTGAAGATGCACGCGATTTTGATGATGCCGTATATGCAGAAAAACGTCCGGGCGGTGGTTATCGAGTGGTGGTCGCAATCGCTGATGTCAGTCACTATGTACGTTTGGGCACAGCACTGAATGAAGAAGCTGAAGAACGCGGGACCTCTGTGTATTTTCCGCATTTTGTCCTGCCGATGTTGCCAGAAGCGCTCTCTAATGGTCTCTGTTCACTGAATCCACATCTGGACCGCTTGTGCATGGTCTGTGATTTAAATGTTTCACGTGCCGGCCGTGTTACCCAGTATGAATTTTATCCGGCAGTCATGCACTCTAAAGCACGTCTGACCTATACCCAGGTTGCTGCCTATCTGGACGGTGACAGCCAGGCTGTACCTGAAGATCGTACTGTTCGCAAATCACTTAATACCCTATTCCAACTTTATCAGGTCCTGAAAGAATTACGTGCAAAACGTCATGCGATGGAATTTGAAACTGTCGAAACATATATGACATTTGATGAGCTGGGCGGTATTAAGGAAATTTTGCCACGTAGCCGTAATGAAGCACATAAACTGATTGAAGAATGTATGCTGCTGGCTAACGTTGCAGCTGCTGAATATTCATTGAAAAATGAAATTCCAATGTTATATCGAGTCCATGATGCACCAGAATTTTCACGTACCCAGAAAGTACGAGATTATGTGAAACTTCTGGGGTTAAATTTCCCGGAGCAGCCAACTCAGGCCGATTATCAGGCCGTCATTGAAGCAACAAAAGACCGGATTGATGCACCAAGTATTCATGCCGTATTATTACGTTCTATGATGCAGGCTTATTATGGACCAGAAAATATCGGTCATTACGGTCTGGCTTATGAAGCTTATACTCATTTTACCTCGCCAATCCGCCGCTATCCGGACTTACTGTTACACCGCGCAATTAAAGCACATTTGAAACATAAACAGTTTGCCCTGTCAGGTAACCAGCTGGCTGAGGCAGGTGAGCATTACTCTCAGACAGAACGCCGTGCCGATGAAGCCTCCCGTAGTGTAACAATGTGGCTAAAATGCCATTATATGCAGCAGCATCTAGGTGAAGAATTCGACGGTATAATCAGTGCTGTAACTGAATTCGGGCTGTTCGTTACCCTGAAAGATCTGTACGTTGATGGCATGCTGCATGTCAGCCAGCTTGGAGATGACTTTTTTGTCTATGACCAGCCGAGTCAGAGTCTGATTGGCCAGTCTCGTGGCCAGGTTTTTGGCTTGGGAGATGAAGTCAAAATTAAGGTTGCAGGTGTTCAGCTTGAAGAACGGAAAATTGACTTTGAGCTGGTTCGGCAACTTACTCATGCTGGACGAGCAGTGCGTAGCCGTGCCCCTCGCGTTGCACAGGTGCGGGAAGAAAATCACGGCGCACGCAACAAGGATGACTCTGGTGAGCAACCTGTCCGTAAAAAACGCAATAAAAGCAGTAAACCTAGCTCTTATACCAAGAAGTCAGGAAAAAAATCTGCTGAAAAGGCTTCTGTAAGCAAAGAAGCTCCCAAGAAAAAATCAAAGGATAAGAAGCGCAGGTCCAATGCCAAATCACGGCAGGATTAAATCTTCTTTATTTTGGTGAATGGCAAGAGCTAATCTCTTGCCTTTTCATTTTTAGCCTTATTAAAAATTTTATTACAATCATGTTTTTTAAAAGGCAAGTTTAATGCTCAGCCACAAGATTCCCACGCTTATTTTCCTGCCAACTCTTGATTTCCCTTTATACAAGTCTTACATCTAGTAGCAAGTATTTTGAAAATCAGGCGTATAACGATGACTTTGGAAAAAGCAACTTTACCTTTGCCACAATTTGACCAGATCAAACTTGAGCATTTAAAGCGGCAGATTGAACAGCAGATTGAATATGGTCAGGCTTTTTTAAAGCAGTTACAGCAAGTCCCAGAAAATCACCAGCAACAGCTTCACATACTGGAACAGGTAGATACGCTTGAGAATAATATGAGCGAGTCTTGGGGCATACTCTCGCATTTAAATGCCGTGATGAATAATAGCGAAACACGCGAGATTTTTCAGGCCTTACTTCCTGCCTTAAGTGAATATTATACTGAGCTTGGTCAGCATAGTGTCTTGTATCAGACTTATCAGGCTCTACATGATAGCCCTGACTTTTCCCTACTGCCAGAAGCTCAGCAAAGCGCCATTCGACTGGCCTTACGTGACTTTAAACTTTCAGGTGTTGCTCTAGAAGGTGAAGAAAAGAAACGCTATGCAGAGATTTCTGCACGTTTATCACAACTCTCTTCAGATTTTTCCAATCACGTGCTAGATGCTACGCAGGCCTATTTTAAACCGCTTGAACAGGAGCAGCTCAGGGGCCTACCACAAAGCAGTATCGAGCTGCTAAAACAGTATGGACAGCAGCGTGAACTGGAACAGCCTGTAGCAACACTGGACCTGCCTGCATATCTGGCAATTATGACTTATGCCGATGACCGCGAGTTACGTGAAGAACTGTATAAGGCCTATACTACACGCGCTTCAGAGCAGTCTGACCATCCTGAATATGATAATAGCCAGATTATGGAAGAAATTCTGAGTCTGCGTCAGGAAATGGCAAAACTGCTAGGTTTTAACAACTATGCTGAGTACTCCTTGGCTAGCAAGATGGCGCCCGATGTAGACAGTGTGAATAAATTTCTGGTTGAACTGGCTGAACATGCCCGTAAGCCCGCTCTGAAAGAAATTGCTGAACTTAAAGCAATAGCCGGCTCAGATGGAGTGAATGAGCTTAAACCTTGGGATACAGCTTACTACTCAGAAAAACTTAAACAACAACAGTTCAATCTGTCTCAGGAAGATTTAAAGCCTTACTTTCCTGCTCCTAAAGTCATTCGTGGTTTATTCCAGATCGTAGAACGTTTATATGGTATCCAGATTGTAGAGCGGGAAGCAGCTACATGGCATCCCGATGTACATTATTTTGAGCTTGAAGACCAAGGCGAAGTTCTGGGCGGTTTCTATTTTGATTTGTATGCCCGTAGCGGTAAACGCGGCGGAGCCTGGATGAGCGGATTCCGTTCACGCATGCAGCAATCCGAACACCTGCAAAAGCCTGTATGTTACATGGTCTGTAACTTTACTCCCCCGGTCGGAACACAACCTGCCCTGCTCACTCATGATGAAGTCAATACGCTATTCCATGAATTTGGTCATGGCCTGCATCACATGCTCACCGAAGTCGACAATATTTCAGTAGCAGGTACACACGGCGTGGAATGGGATGCAGTCGAGCTACCTAGTCAGTTTATGGAATTCTGGACTTGGGATCAGCAGAGCCTGAACCTGTTAAGTGAACATATTGAAACTAAAGATGCCTTACCAGAGCAGTTACTACAGGCACTGCTGGCAGCACGTTTTTTCCAGTCTGGCATGCAGACTTTACGTCAGGTCGAGTTTGCACTATTTGACCTTACTATTCATAAAATGACGCCAGCATTAAATAGCCCGCAGATTCAGCAGGTTCTGGATGATATTCGTGAACAATATGCAGTGGTGCCAGCTGTACCCTATAATCGCTTCCAGCACAGCTTTAGTCATATCTTTGCCGGTGGTTATGCTGCTGGTTACTATTCTTATAAGTGGGCTGAAGTACTGGCAAGTGATGCATTTGACCGCTTTGAGAATGAAGGTATTTTCAATACTGAAACCGGCAAGGCTTTCCGTTCAGCCATACTGGCCGCAGGCGGTAAAGATAAGGCACTAGATGCTTTTGTCAATTTCCGTGGTCGTGAACCTAAAATTGACGCGCTATTACGTCATCAAGGTTGGACGGATCACCCTAAAACCGCTTAAACTAGTCCTTTATTTAATCAGTGTGTGGTTAGGATAATGAATATTAAACGTCGTTTTATCGCAGGAGTAAGATGTCCAAAATGCGAAGCGCTGGATAAAATTATTATGCTGACCACCGAAGATGATGAATGGATTGAATGCATTGAATGTGGTTATTCAGATCGGCGTCCTACTCATATAGAGCAACCACAGGAGGTTGCTCTTCCTGATGATGTAGGGGTAATCCAGTTCAAGCCTCGTCAGAAACAGTAGGCTGTAAAGATGCCTGTTACAGTGCAAAAAAATAATTCAAACTTATTATGGTTTATTGCCGGCGTTATTACGGCAATCATCGTCATGATCGCGCTGTATTTCTGGTTGCTACAAGACCAGTCCCCTGCTGTCTCACAGCCGGTAGAAATTAAGCAAAGTACATCAAAGCCTATGAATGCTGTACCTTCAGACCAGTCCGAAACTCAGCAAGCCAAACAAGGTCCTCCCTTGGTCGATGATCAGCTCCTAAATGAACCTGTTCATCCGGCTCCAGCACTGGCTAAAGAAGAAATTGCTAAACTGGATGATATCCAGGACCAGTTAAAGCAGCAGCAGGCACTTCTTCAAGAACAGCATGCCAGTGCAGATAAACTGATTCAGCTTAAAGAAGAGCAGATTAAATTGCTTGAAGCCCAGCTGGCACAACAACCTTCGAGCTAGTCTGTTGCCTAAAGATACTTACAAAAAAAGCACTCGAGAGTGCTTTTTTATTAGTGTTTCAATATTTTACTGATACCAGCCGAACAGCTTAAAAATATAAGGCGCGAAAGTAATAATTAGCATCGCAGGAAACATTACAATAACTGGTAATATCCACCGCTCATAACGATAGTAAAATGATTTATGGCGTACTTCTGCATCCGCATCTGCTACCTCTTCATCACCAATAGATTGACGGGCAAGGAGATGATTTAAGGCAACAGGTGGCGTGACATAGCCTAGTTCAAAACCAATTAAAGCAATCATCCAGAAATGTACAGGATGGATACCATATTGATAAGCCACGGGCGCAATTGTAGCTGAGATTAGAATGACTGCCCCAAATGGGTCCATAATCATGCCAACAAATACCATGACAGCAACAATCATTGTCAGCACTAAAAAGGTATTGCTGATATCGGTTGGGAAAGCACTCATAATCTCAATGCGTTCCAGAAACCCACCCACACTGACTGACAGTGCCATGAGAATTACTAAGGCACCAATATGGCCCACTGTTTCACTGGTAGATAAATGCAAAGCACGCTTAAAACCTACTTGGGGTTCTTTTACCGGACCTGATCTTGCTACGCTATGATCAGCAGACATTCCTTGTGTTGCGTTAGCTGTAACCACCTGATGGTATTCAGTCGCAGGTATAGCGGTGTTCACTGTAGCCAGCGTAGCAGGATCTCCCATTGTTACTGCATAACGGTCTACAGCAGGATTGTAGCCTACCGTAGTAACAGCTTCCGGGCTTTGCCTTAACTTATCAAACAGAACAATCATAAGCAGAATTACGGGCATCATGACTGGCGCTGTAAATTCATTAAGATCGGTTGCCAGGATATATTTGTAAAATAGCCAGATCAATACAAAGATCAGTACATAAGGTAGTACCGGGCCTATAGCACGAAATGACTTTGGAAAAGCGACACTTGGCGCAGCAATCCGAAATTTCCGTTCGGCAAAGAAGAGTGAAATAACGAGAAACAGTGTCGAAGTCAATAAAAATACATATAAACCATAGTGATAAAGCAAGTCAGTCGTTACTTCCTTGTTCAGTGAAGCGACCACTACAATCAACAGACATGGACGTAATACTACACCAAGTGAGCCAGACATGGCGCTTGCAGCCAGTGCGAACTGTCGGCGCCCACCTGAAAGCCAAACCTCTTTATATATAATTGCGCCAGCTGCAATAACAAAAATTCCTGATGCACCGGTATAAGCTGTAGGCAAAGCAGCAGCCAGTAAAATTAACCAGGTCAAAGTTTCTGGAGCCAAGTTCCATGGACGTAAAATATTCAGGAACATATCTACAATCTGGGTCTGTTTTAACAGCATCCCTGCCCAGATAAATAAAGCCAGATTTAGGAAGATACTGGAGAACTCGACCAATTGTCCGAGATAAATTCCCTGACCCATCGGATAGTCCATGAAGAAAGTAAAGGCCACCCCAGTAATCACTGCCATATAGGCATATAAAGGCACACTTAGAAATGCCAGACCAAAGCTGCCGCCTTCACGTGACGGTTTAGGAGGCTTAAACAGATAAAATAAGCTGATCAGGCTTAATATACCAAACAGGGTAATCCACAGCCCATAAATAATCTGGATTTCCCGGCCAATTTCAACTCCGGCATTCATCATTGAATGATATTGGCTTAAAGCAGATGAAGTGAGTAACAGATTCGCCGCCAGCATGAAGACCGAATATACTTTATAGTCAATTCGGGTAGCAGGACTCCGCAAACCAATATGATGGGTTTTTAAAGTCGCGCTGATGGCAGCAAATACCACCATAATAACTAGAATTAGAGCACGGTTTTCGGTTCCAAATTGAAAAACTCCGAAAAATGAAGTTTCGATAGCCCGATATGTTCTGAGGGTACTGTGGTCATCAATATAGGTAACTGCCCGATCATGGAACTGATATTTTTCTTCACAGAGTTGCTGCCCTGCCAAGATCGAAGCTCTAACATCAGCTTCTGAAGCGGTGCCGAAAATATCAGCGAACTCATCTGCCGCATTGGCTTGCATCTGTTTTTGTACCTGTGCATCAATATCAGGATGACGTTCACAGGTTGGCTTTTCTGGTTCAGCCCGTAAAAACGAATATTGCATTCCACTTGCAGGATCGCCATACAGACGTTCTCCCATCCGTAGTAGTTGGCCATGAATCATTTCACCGGTCCCAATCACCAGTGTAAGCAGTAACAAAACAAGAATAACAAAAGTGGAAATCCACTCTGTCCAGATATAGTTTAGGCGACCCAAGCCAGTTTGTTTTTGTGTTGGTTGCATGTTCTTTCCACTTTTATCCTGTGTTTATGCTTCAGCAATGCTTGGGCATAAAATTCTTTTTTTATTTCTTTAATGTGGATACATCCTTATCCACACTACGGTTACGCTATTTATGATGAAACTGTAAAAAGTAGTTAAATACGATCCTTGCTCTTTTTCTAAATTGCCGTGCCTATTTTAATTTTCCCCCTGCGGTATACCAGAGCAATTAAGGCCAATATAGTGCCCCAGAATACGCCTAGCAGATGAGCTTCAACCAGTACGGGACTGCCAATTAGCTCTGCTGTTCCCTGCTGACCTATTGTATTTTCCCAAAGTAGTTTGGCCAGTATCAGACTGAACACTAATAATGCAAATTTACGCTCTCTTTTATACTGGCTATAGATGACTGCGCCTGCTACATATAACCCATGCAAGACACCGGATAGACCTGCATAGGCTTCAACTGAGGGTAAAATATAATAAAAACTCAGGCTGATGAGTGGAGCCAAAACAATCAGCAAGAAAAAGAAATTGCGAATACGAATATAGGGAAAAATAAAAGGCAGACAAGAGAATGCCAGCATGTTCAGTAAATAGTGTATCCAGCCTACATGAACCCAGTGGGCAGACCATAAACGCCACGGCTCTCTAAATACAAGATCACGCCAATAAATAAAATAATCCGCATATACCTGTAAACAGGCTGAAATTGAGGCACAGCTTGCTATAAAAACTAGCTTCTTAATTAAATTCCAGTCGTTTATAGTCATATGCCCTTATACTCACCATGTTCAAATATAGGTAAATCCAGATTATGCTAGCATCATGTTCTGCCCTTTCTGAACTTTTAATTGCCCCGTTTAGTTTCGTTTGGGGTATCTGATGCTTCGGCTTCTATATCGCTGGGGTCCTCCACGCCATTTATATCTCCTCCCTCAAACAGGTCCTCTAGTTCATTACCAGATTGTTGCTCATCCCAGAAACTGCTCATCCCGCCTTCAGCAGTACGTACTCCGGTATTCTCAGTCCAGTAACGATCAGAAATGCCGCGAACCATCATTCCTGCCATCGTATCGATTAAACGGTAATCCGGATTGATCGGTTTGTCTTCAGCAAGTGAGGCATGATAGGTACGTAATGCATCACGGATTTTATTATCATCACCTGATGCCTGTGCTGCGACTGCATATAATGCATGTGACATGCGCACGCCTTTTTGCTCTCCAATTTGTACCGACTGCTTTAAGGTCTGATACGGGTCGGGTTTACCATCACCTGAACCAGGCAACAGAGTCCAGATCACGGCGCGGGTCGCCTGCGGAGCGCCCCAGAACTTGTTATTATCCAGACAAGTCATGCCGCGCTCTACAATTGCAGCGATATCTTTAGGTACATTGGCTTCCCCCCCCGAATTAATATCATTAGTCATGGCTTGCAAGCCACTGATCATTCCCAGCAAATATACAGTCTGGTCTAGGTCACTACGCATGGTCGGACATGAGTCACCGAGGGTAGTTTTATGTTTTGCTTCCCAGCGCTCTGCAAATAGTTGATACGCTGTATACTGGCGCTGTGCAGCAGTTGCAGCCCAGCGTTTTTGCTCAATCCGGGCATCCTGTGCTTCGGTCACGTTACCACTTTTTGATGCACGCAAATAACGCAGCTCGGCTTCAAGTGCCTGATTTTCCGCACACATGCCAGAAGCCGTGTAAAGCAACACAGCTATGCGGGTAGGATCTCCCCCCATATCTTTAGTCGCCATAATTGCCGGTGTTAAAGCATTACCAGAATTACAGACCATATCCGAATCATTCATAGCCAGTATTGGGGGCACGATGTGCCGCTCACTAAAGCCCAAGGCCAGATTTGTCCCAGACTTTACTGCATAAGAACATCCGGTAAATAAAGAACTTGCCATTACTGCAAGTGCCATGCCTTGGCCAATTTTTTGGACGTTTAACATTCTTCCTGTCCTCTTTTTAATTTTGTTATATCCATGAGTTAGCTCAACATATCAGATGCAAAATCTGAAGAGAAGAGTAATTACTCTAATTTTCACTGCAACTGTGCCAGTAAAAAGTACGATTAAATATGACCTGAATCAGGAAATTTAAAAAATTTAGGCAAAAAAAAGTAGCATTGCGACGGTTCAGCACATGCTACTTATTAACTGGACATATTCAGTGCAAACCCTACATTCAAATTCATTTGTAATTTTTTAAATTTGATGCAGCGTTTTAATCTAGTGTTATCTTAAAAAGTAAAGATATTAAAAACTGCTTGTGAATCAATTTAACCTATGTTTGACAACTAGACATGAAGAATTGTCAGACAAATTAAAATTTTTATAATTTATTTGATGAACAGCAACTCACCTAATAATGGGATTAATAAATAATTTACAAAAATAAAAAAATAAATTAAAACAATATTTTAATATTATTAGTGCAGCTTGGCTAACATTTTTAATTTTTTCCAGTATACAAGAGACAATTGATCACTCCAGATAACCAAGGGTTTAACCTGATTTTTCTGAAAATAAATTACAATATAAAGTTGATGATCAATTATCTTTCGAATCACAACACGATCTAAGTGTTTAGCTTTACAGAACTGAAGAGTCCATTCTTCAGCATCTAGATATTCAAAGCGTACAGGACGCGGCATTTTTAAAAATAAGCTATAACTTATCAAACCAATGACAGAACAGAGTAGCCATAGCCCCAACGGTAGTAGTGAATAGAACAAAATCAGCAAACCGAATAGTAAAGAAAGCTGAAACATAATAGCCATGCGGCTAGGTTTCAGCTTAAAACACTGCTTAACCATGGACATAATGTTTAAGTTTAATGATTAGCTGTTTCATCTCCGGACGTGGGGGTTCAGAAACCTCCATAAACCAGTCTAGAAGATCAGGGTCTTCCTGTGCGACGAGCTCGGCGAAGGTGGCTTTTTCTTCCGCATCAGCTTGTAAATAATATTGTTTTACATAAGGGTCAAAATATACATCAATTTCTTTTAATCCCCGGCGTGCACGGTAAATTACTTTACGTTCTTCCAAAGTCATTTCTTCAGACATTTTCTATCCCCAAGTGAATAATTTCAGAATAGTTTAACTGATCCACTCTTAAAATTTGCAGCTTTTCCATAAAATGGCGAAAACCATCAATTTTTTGATGGTGATTGAGCATTTGGCCTATTGTACAAAAAAGCCGGGCTGTTTAGGTTTAAAAGAAAATATCACACAAGGATAAAACAAAAAATGCAATCTGCTGCTATTCGTCCGCTTGCACCCATGTTACCTAGAAATCTGTTTAATTCTGATCATGATGCATTTCGTGAGACTGTACGTAAATTTTATGAAAAGGAAGTCATCCCTTATACAGAACGATACGAGCAACAGCAGCATGTAGATCGTGATTTATGGAATAAAGCTGGAGCTCTGGGTCTGCTTTGCCCGACCATGCCAGAAGAATATGGCGGCGCTGGTGTAGACCGGCTTTATAGTATGATTTTGATTGAAGAACAGGCATATGCGGGTGACTCAGCGACCGGTTTTTCTCTGCATTCTGATATTGTAGCGAATTATATTAATAACTTTGGTAATGAAAAGCAGAAACAGTACTGGCTGCCACAAATGGCTACTGGCGAAGTAGTAACTGCTATTGCCATGACTGAACCGGGTACTGGTTCTGATCTTCAGGCAGTACGTACCTCGGCGATACTGGATGGGGATGAATATGTCATCAATGGTTCGAAAATATTCATTACCAATGGTTATCTTTGCGATATGGCAATTGTAGTCTGTAAAACCGGGAACAGTGATAAAGGTTCAGCAAACCTGTCTCTGATTATGGTAGAGGCTGACCGTCCAGGTTTTAGCAAAGGTAAACCGCTCAATAAGATTGGTATGAAAGGCCAAGATACTTGTGAGCTATTTTTTGATAATGTCCGGGTACCTAAAGAAAACCTGCTGGGCATGGAAGGTATGGGCTTTATGATGCTCATGAAAGAGCTGGCATGGGAACGTATGCTGGTAGCAATCATTTGCCAAGCTGGTGCTGAAGCTGCATTTGCGCATACGGTACAATATACAAAAGAACGCAAAGCTTTCAGTAAACCGATAGCAACTTTCCAAAATACACGATTTAAACTCGCTGAACTGCGTACAGAAATTGACATGGGCCGTACCTACCTGGATCGCTGTATGCAATTGCAGCTTGAGGCACAATTAGGTATTGATGCAGCAGCAGCAGCCAAATATAAGCTTTCTGATATGTATTCAAAAGTCGTGGATGAATGTTTACAGCTGCATGGTGGTTATGGCTATATGCTGGAGTATCCAATCGCACGTGCCTATATTGATCACCGCGCTAACCGAATTTATGCCGGCACCAATGAAATCATGAAAGAGTTAATTTCCAGAACATTATAAAATCTAAATTCTAATACTAAAAAAGGAGCTTTAAAGCTCCTTTTTAATTGGGATTATGAAACCAGTTTAGGCTTACGTTCTAGCTGTTTATCACGCTTAGTAAATTGCAAGATTCCATCTTCAAAGCTAGCCTGTTTCAGGGCTTTACGATCAGCAAGATAGTTATTAGTCACTTGCCAAGGTGCATGTTTCCCCTGCTTTGGAATTACGTCGGCAGCGCGACGGATATATCCTGCGGACAGGCTACCCATCACAGTATCCTGTTCAATCTCACTATGATCGGTAGGCGCTATCACTTCATCATAATGATGCTTATCCATATAATTAAGTAGTCGACAGATATACTCTGCTGCAACATCGACTTTTAATGTCCAAGAAGCATTAATATAACCAATAATCATTGCCATATTAGGTACGTCACTGATCAGAATACCGTTGTATAGCATATGTTCTGAGGTATCTATCGGTTGACCATCTACAGTTCCCTGTATTCCACCCATAATCTGGATCTGCAAACCAGTTGCAGAGATAATAATATCTGCTTCCAGATGCTTGCCTGACTTTAACTGGATTCCTGTTTCAGTAAATTTTTCAATATGGTCAGTCTCGACACTGGCATGACCTTCACGCAAAGCTTTAAACAGGTCACCATCGGGCACTACACAAAGGCGTTGATCCCATGGGTTATAGCTTGGAGTAAAGTGTTTCATATCCACTTTACCTTTAAGCTGCATTTCGATCGATTTTAAAAGGAGCTTACCTACCAGTTTAGGTTGTTTCTGTGACAGTGCATAGACTGCACGCTGCATACCAATATTACGTGCACGCGTCAGTTTATAAGCCATCTCTTCCGAAAGAAAACCACGCATTTTCTGATAAACAAAATCAATAGAAGGAATTGAAGCAATATAGGTAGGCGAACGCTGTAGCATAGTTACATGAGCCGCCCCCCCTTTCACCATAGAGGGTACGAGAGTAATAGCTGTTGCACCGCTACCTATCACAATGACTCGCTTGCCAGTATAATCCAGCTTTTCTGGCCAATGCTGAGGATGCACCAAAGTACCTTTAAACTGGTCTTGTCCAGGGTACTCAGGCATAAAGCCTTCATCATAATTATAGTAACCGGTACAGCCGAGTAGAAAATTAGCGTACCAAGTCTGGTTCTGACCTTGCTGGTCTTCGATTTCCACTATCCAGAGTTTAAGAGCCGTATCATAATTCGCAGAAATTACCCGGTGTTTAAAATGAATTTTTCTGTCTAGGTGAAATTCATCCACAACCTCATGTAAATACTGGCGTATTGAGGCACCATCTGCCAGAATTTTGGCCTTACGCCATGGTTTGAAATTATAACCAAAAGTCGACATATCCGAATCGGAGCGGATACCTGGATAGCGGAATAAATCCCAAGTTCCCCCGATTCCTTCACGTCTTTCTACAATTTCAAATGAGCGCTGGGGGCAGTTTTTAGAAAGATGCGCAGCCAGGCCCAAGCCTGAAATACCAGCTCCTACAATTAGAACATCAATGTGTTTATCCATTTTATTGTTATAACCTTGTTGAACACGATTATTTTATTAAAACACAAAATTGACAATAGGCAATGTCAAGTTTATGCAATTTATCTATTTTTCTTATCAGTTGAGGACAATTTTACATTTGGTCAGACAATCAATAAAAAAAGGCCGGTTAAAAACCGACCTTTTTTTGAATAATAAAAATTATTCTGCAGAAGCTTGAACTTCGCGATCTACAAGCTCTACATAAGCCATCGGTGCAGCATCACCTGCACGGAAACCAGCTTTAAGAACACGCAGATAACCGCCGTTACGTTCTTTGTAACGAGGGCCAAGAACGGTAAATAACTTACCAACAGTTGCTGCTGAACGAGTACGAGCAAACGCTAAACGACGGTTTGCTACAGTATCGTTTTTAGCTAAAGTGATTAAAGGCTCAGCAACACGACGTAACTCTTTTGCTTTAGGCACAGTTGTTTTAATCAACTCGTGTTCGAACAAAGAATTAGCCAAGTTTTGGAACATCGCTTTACGATGACTGCTTGTACGGCCTAATTTCACACCACTATTACGATGACGCATGGTGATAGTCCTACTTAATTAACGGCTACGATAGGCAAAACGATCGTCCATACGCAGACTAGCCGGTGGCCAGTTCTCTAAACGCATGCCGAGTTGTAAACCTTTCGATGCCAAAACATCTTTAATCTCAGTCAACGATTTTTTACCTAGGTTTGGAGTTTTAAGTAACTCAACCTCAGTACGTTGAACAAGATCACCAATGTAGTAAATATTTTCTGCCTTCAAACAGTTAGCAGAACGAACAGTTAGCTCTAGATCATCCACTGGACGAAGCAAAATTGGGTCAACTTCTTCGCGAGGTTCTTGAGCCACAGGTGCCTGATCTTTCTGAAGATCAACAAAAATTGCAATTTGCTGTTGCAAGATTGTTGCCGCTTTGCGGATTGCTTCTTCAGGATCAACAGTACCGTTGGTTTCAAGATCAATGATCAGCTTGTCAAGGTCAGTACGTTGTTCTACACGAGCGTTTTCCACTGTGTAAGACACACGTTGAATCGGGCTATAAGAAGCATCTAACTGTAAACGACCGACTGGACGGGTTTCACCTTCCGGGAAACGTGAGTCAGAAGTCTCATAACCACGACCTTGAGCAACCTTCAAGCGCATTTTAATTGAGCCTGAAGCACTTAGTGTACCAATCAAATGCTCTGGGTTAACCACCTCAACATTATGAGGTAAACGCAGGTCAGCAGCAGTAATATCGCCTGGACCTTGTTTTTCTAATGTTAAGTAAGCTTCGTTTTGATCGAACAGCTTAATAGACAATCCTTTTAGGTTCAGCAAGAGCTCGACGATGTCCTGCTGCAAGCCTTCTAAAGTACTGTACTCGTGCTCGACACCTTCTATCTCTACTTCAACCACAGCAGCGCCAGGCAAAGAAGACAATAGAATGCGACGTAAAGCATTACCTAGAGTATGACCAAAGCCACGCTCTAAAGGTTCCAGAATCACTTTTGCCGAGGTCCCGCTTACCGCTTCGACCTTGATCGCTTGCGGAGTTAGAAACTCGTTTGCAGTACGCGTCATTATTGCTACCTCAAGGATTATTTAGAATACAATTCTACAATCAAGCTTTCGTTGATTTCAGCAGGTAAATCAGAACGATCCGGCGCAGCTTTAAACGTACCTTCAAACTTAGAATGATCAACTTCAATCCAAGCTGGAATTCCACGTTGAGCAGCTAATTCAATTGCGCTTTTAATACGTAATTGTTGTTTAGCACCTTCATGAACCGCAATAACATCACCAGCTTTTACTTGAATAGAAGCAATGTTTACACGACGGCCATTTAAAGTAATGCTACGGTGACTTACAAGCTGACGAGCTTCTGCACGTGTAGAACCAAAACCCATGCGATAAACAACGTTATCAAGGCGGCTTTCAAGCAGCTTCAACAGGTTCTCACCAGTTGCACCCTTAACACGAGCAGCTTCTTTATAGTAATTACTAAATTGACGCTCTAACACACCGTACATACGACGTACTTTTTGTTTTTCACGTAATTGTAGTGAATACTCAGATTGCTTAGCGCGAGATTGCCCATGTTGGCCAGGCGCTTTAGCATGTTTTTTAGTTTTGACGTCAAAAGGTTTAACGCCAGATTTAAGTTGCAGGTCTGTCCCTTCGCGGCGAGAGAGTTTGCATTTTGGACCAATATAACGAGCCATGAATGTTTCTCCTTACACGCGACGTTTTTTAGGTGGGCGACAACCGTTGTGAGGGATTGGCGTCACATCGGTAATGCTATTAATCTTATAACCCACTGCACCTAATGCACGAACCGCAGACTCACGACCAGGACCAGGACCTTTTACAAGGACGTCCAGGTTTTTCAAACCGTAATCCAAAGCTGCTTTACCAGCAACTTCAGCAGCTACCTGAGCAGCAAACGGAGTTGATTTACGTGATCCACGGAAGCCTTGTCCACCTGAAGTGGCCCAAGCCAGTGCATTACCTTGACGATCGGTAATAGTCACAATGGTGTTATTAAAAGACGCGTGAATGTGTGCAACACCTTCAGAGACGGTACGAGTGACCTTCTTGCGTGTGCGAGTATCTTTAGCCATCTTTTAGCTTCCAGAAATCTTACTTTTTAATCGGTTTGCGCGGACCTTTACGGGTACGTGCGTTAGTTTTGGTGCGTTGACCGCGGACAGGCAAGCTACGACGATGACGAAGACCACGGTAGCAGCCTAAATCCATTAAACGTTTAATGTTCATGGAAATTTCGCGACGTAAATCACCTTCGGTTGGAACCTTGGCAACTTCTGCACGAATCGCATCAAGCTGAGCATCATCCAATTCACGGATCTTGACAGTCGGTGTGATGCCTGCAGCAGCTAAGATATTCTTAGCAGTGTGGCGACCGATACCAAAGATATACGTGAGGGAGATAACAGCATGCTTGTTATCCGGAATGTTTACACCGGCAATACGAGCCATTCACTTTCTCCAAAAAGGCAGTAGAGATAATCAACCGCCCCACAAAAATCTTGAGGGGCGGATATTAACCTAATTAGCCTACTGAAATCAACAGGTCTTGATCAGATTAACCTTGACGCTGCTTATGACGAGGTTCAGCGCTGCAAATCACGCGGATAACCCCATTACGACGGATAACTTTACAGCTACCACAAATTTTCTTTACAGAAGCTTGTACTTTCATGATGAAACCTCTAAGTGCGCTTATCCTTTAGGATGAGCAGTCGTTTTTCTCATTAAACTCTGGTTGTCATACTGATGCGAAGTCAGATGAGCCTGAAGCTGGGCCATAAAGTCCATGACAACCACTACCACGATGAGCAGGGAGGTTCCGCCTAAATAAAACGGAATACCAAATGAACTTTGCAATACCATCGGCATCAAGCAGATCACTGTAATATACATCGCACCGATGAAGGTCAGACGATTGAGAATATGATCTAAATAACGAGCAGTTTGCTCACCTGGGCGAATACCAGGCACGTAAGCTCCGCTGCGTTTTAAGTTTTCTGATACTTCTTTTGGACTAAAAACAAGTGCCGTATAAAAATAGCAGAAAAAGATAATTAACGCACCAAAGAGCACCAAATACAAAGGCTGTCCAGGCGATAATACAAGAGCCAAGTCTTGAAGACCACGTTTGATCATCCCTGCATTTGGATCAGCACTCCCTACCCACTGGCCCAAGCTTGCTGGAAACAGCAGCAAAGAGCTGGCAAAAATTGCCGGAATAACGCCTGCCATATTAATTTTTAATGGCAAGTGGGTTTGCTGAGCAGTAAATACACGACGGCCCTGCTGTTTTTGTGCATAGTTTACTGATATGCGGCGTTGGGCCTTTTCGATAAATACAATTGCCGCCAGCACCCCAAGTGATAACAAGCCAAAAATGACCAAGCCAATCAGGCTGGTCTGGCCGCTATCTACAGATGAAAGCGATTGCATAATCAGATTAGGTAAACCTGCTACAATACCTGCAAAAATAATCATGGAAATACCATTACCAACACCACGTTCAGTAATCTGTTCTCCAAGCCACATCAAAAACATGGTCCCTGCAACCAGAGAGGTTACAGCCGGTACATAAAAAGCCAAACCTGAAGTTAGGGTAATCCCCTGCCCAATCAAGCCGGCACACATGCCGGTTGCTTGCACTAAAGCCAGCAACAGCGTACCTTGCCGTGTGTACTGATTAATCTTACGCTTACCTTGCTCGCCTTCTTTTTTCAAGGCTTCAAGACTTGGAATCACGGTTGACATCAACTGCACAATAATCGAGGCAGAAATGTAGGGCATGATTCCAAGCGCAAGGATAGACATTCGCTCTAATGCCCCACCTGAAAACATATTAAACAAACCAAGGATCGTACCTTGGTTTGCATTAAATAGGTTTTCGAGCGCAGCATTATTAATGCCTGGTACTGGAATATGCGCTCCTAGCCGAAAGACCAACAATGCGCCGATCAGAAACATCATTCGACGAATAATTTCACGGTATTTCACATGAAAAGGTTGACCTTTCATCATGTTAACATGACTTGAAGAACCAGGAGACATAGACACTAGCGATTACTCCTCGACTTTGCCACCAGCAGCTTCAATAGCTGCTTTAGCGCCGGCAGTCAATGCAACACCTTGTACAGTGAAAGCACGAGTAATTTCACCAGAAAGTACGACACGAGCACGCAACATATCTTTACGTACTACATTCGCTGCTTTTAAAGTTTCAAGTGAAACAATATCACCTTCAACTTTAGCAAGTTCAGACAAACGTACTTCAGCAGTTTTTAAAGCGATTTGGCTAGTGAAGCCGAATTTAGGCAAACGACGGTAAAGTGCAGTTTGACCACCTTCGAAACCTGGACGTACACCACCGCTCTTACGTGATTTTTGACCCTTGACACCACGGCCACCGGTCTTACCAACGCCAGAACCGATACCACGGCCCAGACGACGGTTTTCACGTTTAGCACCTTCTGCAGGTGCAAGTTCATTTAAACGCAGAGTCATGGCTTATTCCTCTACACTAACCATATAGTAGACTTGGTTGATCATACCACGGTTAGAAGGCGTATCTTGCACTTCTACAGTATGACCAATACGACGCAGACCTAAACCTTGCAGGCTCAGCTTGTGATTTTTCAAGCGGTGCGATGAAGATTTAGTCTGGGTAACTTTAATCGTTTTCATGACTGATTACCCTTGAATTTGTTCTACTGATAGACCACGTTTCGCAGCAACTTTCTCAGGAGTAGTCATGTCACGCAAACCGTTAAAGGTTGCATTTACGACGTTTGCAGCGTTAGTAGAACCATAGCATTTCGTCAATACATTACGCACGCCTGCTGCTTCAAGAACAGCACGCATAGAACCACCAGCAATTACGCCAGTACCTTCTGATGCAGGTTGCATAAATACACGGCTTGCGCCATGACGAGCACGAACTGGGTGTTGCAGAGTACCATCGTTAAGTTCGATAGTGATCATGTTGCGACGAGCAGCTTCAAGTGCTTTAGAGATAGCAGCTGGAACTTCACGTGCTTTACCACGACCAAAACCTACACGACCATTACCATCACCCACAACAGTTAATGCTGTGAAAGAGAAGATACGACCACCCTTAACAACCTTGGCTACACGATCAACGGCAACCAGCTTTTCAACGAGACCTTCGTTTTGTTCAACTTTCGCCATGATTAGAACTCCAAGCCGCCTTCACGGGCAGCATCAGCCAAGGCTTTGATACGACCATGATATTTAAAACCAGAACGGTCAAATGCAACTTTAGTAACGCCAGCTGCTTTAGCTCGTTCCGCGATTAAAGCACCCACTTTAGTAGCTGCTTCAACATTACCGGTAGTACCACTACGCAGAGAGGCATCTAAAGTAGAAGCTTGCGCTAAAACTTTGCCACCATCTGCTGAGATAACTTGAGCATAGATGTGACGCGGAGTGCGGTTTACACACAAACGAGTCGCACCCAATGCACGAATGTGCAAGCGTGTGCTTTTCGCACGACGCAAACGGGATTGTTTCTTTTCGTTCATCAGAACCTCGCGCCTTATTTCTTCTTAGCTTCTTTACGAAGTACAACTTCATCCGAATAACGAACACCTTTACCTTTATACGGCTCAGGTTGACGATATGAACGGATGTCAGCAGCTACCTGACCTAACAACTGTTTATTCGCAGATTTAAGTACGATTTCAGTTGCAGTAGGAGTTTCTGCAGTTACGCCTTCAGGAAGGGAATAATCGATTGGGTGAGAATAACCAAGGTTCAGGTTAACAACATCACCTTTAACCGCAGCTTTATAACCAACACCGATCAGTTGCAACTTGCGTTCGAAGCCTTCGTTAACACCTTTTACAAGGTTATTTAACACAGCGCGAGCAGTACCAGCTTGCATCCAAGCGTCTTTCGACTCTTTAACTGGAGCAATATGAAGCTGACCTTCTTCCTGTTTTAGCTCGACCAGCGCATGCAGGTTGAAAGACAAGTTACCTTTTGTGCCTTTCACTTCGACCTGCCGGCCGTTCTGAGTAACTGTAACACCGTTAGGTACAGTTACTGGGGCTTTAGCCACACGAGACATGAGGAATCACCTATTAAGAAACAAAAGCAATAACTTCACCACCGATACCTGCAGCACGTGCAGCGCGATCAGTCATGAGGCCTTTGCTTGTAGAAACAATTGCAATACCCAAACCTTGCTTAACGCTTGGAAGTTTATCTTTACCGCGATACTGGCGAAGACCTGGACGGCTTACGCGTTTCACAGTTTCGATAACTGGCTTGCCTTCAAAATACTTTAAAGTGATAGTCAAAGTAGGTTTGCCTTCAACATCAGCAACTTCTACATTTGAAATATAACCTTCTTGTTGAAGTACGTTAGCAATCGCAACTTTCAACTTAGAATTCGGCATAGAAACAGTTTGTTTCTTCGCCATTTGTGCGTTACGAACACGTGTTAGCATGTCGGCAACGGTATCTTGCATACTCATTATAGTCGCTCCTTACCAGCTTGCCTTAACAACGCCTGGTACATCACCTTGCATTACTGTATCACGTAGTTTATTACGGCCCAGGCCAAACTTACGGAAGTAACCATGAGGACGACCAGTTAAACCACAACGGTTACGAAGGCGGATTGGAGATGCATTACGCGGCAATGCTTGTAATTTCATCATCGCTTCAAAACGCTCTTCGTCGCTTGCATTTACGTTTGCAATTACGGCTTTCAACTCAGCACGTTTTGCAGCGTATTTAGCAACGGTTTTCTCGCGCTTTAATTCGCGATTAATCATACTTTTCTTAGCCATATCGACCTCTTATTTGAACGGGAAGCCGAATGCACGCATAAGCGCACGGCCTTCGTCATCGGTGCGAGCAGTCGTAGTGATGGTAATGTCCATACCACGAATACGATCAATCTTGTCAAAATCGATTTCAGGGAAAACGATTTGTTCTTTCAAGCCCATAGAATAGTTACCACGACCATCGAAAGATTTCGCTGAGAAACCACGGAAGTCACGGATACGAGGGATTGCGATTGAGATCAGACGGTCCAAGAATTCGTACATTTGGTCGCCACGTAAAGTTACTTTACAACCGATTGGCCAACCATCACGGATTTTGAAACCAGCGATTGATTTACGTGCAAGTGTTACCACTGGTTTTTGACCAGCAATTGCTTGCATATCAGATACAGCGCCATCTAATAATTTCTTATCAGTTGCAGCTGCACCTACACCCATGTTCAGGGTAATTTTAGTAATGCGAGGAGTTTCCATCACATTAGCAAGACCAAGTTCTTCTTTCAACTTAGTCTTGATTTCTTCATTGTAACGCGCTTTAAGTCTGGCCATTGCCCATTCAACCTATTACTTCGCTACCGCCACTGATTCACCGTTAGATTTATAAACGCGAGTTTTCACACCGTTTTCATCTACGCGGTAACCAACACGGTCAGCCTTTTGGGTTGTAGCATTAAAAACTGCCACGTTTGAGATATGAAGCGAAGCTTCCTGAGTAACAATACCGCCTTCAGCGCCAGTTACACGGTTTGGCTTCTGATGCTTCTTCACCAAGTTAAGGCCTTCAACCTTAACACGGTCACCAGAAACAGACAGAACAGTACCCTGTTTGCCTTTTTCTTTACCTGCGATCACGATTACCTGATCGCCTTTTTTAATCTTAGCCATGATTGCCTCTTATAGAACTTCAGGAGCCAGTGAAATAATTTTCATGAACTGTTCAGTACGAAGTTCACGAGTCACTGGTCCGAAAATACGAGTGGCAATCGGAGCTTTATTGTTGTTTAACAATACAGCAGCATTGTCATCAAAACGGATCAAAGAACCATCCGGACGACGGATACCGAACTTAGTACGTACCACAACTGCATTCATTACGTCGCCTTTTTTAACACGGCCACGTGGAATTGCTTCTTTTACAGTAACTTTAATAATGTCGCCAACAGAAGCATAACGACGATGTGAGCCACCAAGTACTTTAATACATTGTACGCGGCGTGCACCACTGTTGTCTGCTACGTCGAGCATCGTTTCGGTTTGAATCATTGCCCTACTCCAAAACCGAGCATCACCGGTCACAATTTCGAAAGGCTCAAAGAGTACTTGAAATTGTCCGATGATGCAACAAGAACGTCTAATTACTCAGCAGCTGCTTCAACAACTTCAACCAATGTCCATGACTTGGTTTTAGAAATTGGGCGGCTTTCTTTAATGGTCACAAGGTCGCCAAGTTTAGCAACGTTGTTCTCATCATGAGCGTGTAATTTAGTTGAACGGCGAATAAGTTTGCCATACAACGGGTGTTGAACGCGGCGTTCAATAAGCACAACAATAGACTTGTCCATTTTGTCACTTACGACTTTGCCGGTTAACGTGCGGACTGTATTTTCACTCATTGTCCGTTCCCCTGTTTTTCGGTAAGGAGTGTCTTGATGCGAGCAATCGCCTTGCGAGCAAGTTGCACTTCGTGCGATTTACCCAACTGACCAGTTGCTTTCGCCATACGAAGACGGAATTGGTTAAGCTGCTGCTCATCAAGCAAAGCTTTCAATTCTTCTACCGATTTTTCACGTAGATCTTTAGTTTTCATTACATTACCGTCCGAGTCACGATAGTGGTTTTAAACGGAAGCTTAGCAGCAGCAAGCGTAAATGCTTCACGCGCCAGTTCTTCGTTCACACCTTCCATTTCGTACAGGATCTTACCTGGTTTGATTTCGCAAACCCAATATTCCACGTTACCTTTACCGTTACCCATACGAACTTCTAATGGCTTTTCAGTAATTGGTTTGTCCGGGAATACACGGATAAAGATTTTACCACCACGTTTAACACGACGGCTAATGGTACGACGCGCAGCTTCGATTTGACGCGCAGTCATACGACCACGGCCAGTAGCTTTGAGTGCGATAGAACCAAATGATACTGTACTTCCACGATGTGCTAGACCAGTATTACGGCCTTTTTGCACTTTACGGAATTTGGTACGTTTAGGTTGCAACATGGATTATTCTCCCTTGTCTGCAGCACGGTCCGAACGACGACCACGACGCTCTTGACCTTCACCACGCCCACGACCGCGTTTAGCTGGACGCTCTTCAGCTGGAGCAGGGTTCATGACTTGTTTCATGCCACCCAAGATCTCACCACGGAAGATCCAAACTTTAACACCGATTGTACCGTAAGTTGTTTCAGCACGCATGGTAGCGTAGTCGATGTCAGCACGAAGTGTATGTAAAGGTACACGACCTTCACGATACCACTCAGTACGAGCGATCTCTGCACCACCTAGACGGCCAGAAACTTCAACTTTGATACCTTTAGCACCAGCACGCATCGTATTTTGTACCGCACGCTTCATAGCACGACGGAACATAACGCGTTTTTCCAGTTGAGAAGCAATCGCTTCAGCAACTAAACGAGCATCCAAGTCTGGACGATCAATTTCATTGATGCTTACTTGCGCTGGAACACCCATGATGTTGGTAAGTTCGCGCTGTAATTTCTCAATATCTTCGCCTTTTTTACCGATTACGATACCTGGACGAGCAGTACTAATAGTTACTTTAGCAGCGCCTGTAGGACGTTCGATAAGAATATTGCTGATCATCGCGCTTTTAAGTTTTTTAGTTAAAAACTCACGCACTTGAAGATCTTTAAGCAAATATTCAGCGTATTGTTTCGGATTCGCATACCAGTTAGCGTTATGACGTTTCACAACACCTAGGCGGATACCGATTGGATGAACCTTCTGACCCATATCAAACCCCTACCTTAACGGTGATGTGACAAGTACGCTTAGTAATACGATCTGCACGGCCTTTAGCACGTGGCATAATGCGTTTCAGGCTCATGCCCTCATCCACATAAATCGTAGAAACTTTAAGGTCGTCTACATCTAAACTGTTATTGTGTTCAGCGTTTGCAATTGCAGATTCCAAAGCTTTTTTCACCAGTACCGCAGCTTTTTTATTGCTGAAGTTCAAGATATTAAGCGCGTGAGCAACAGATTTGCCACGAATAAGGTCCGCAACCAAACGAGCTTTTTGTGCCGAGATAGCGGCACCGCGTAATTTAGCAGTAACTTCCATCATAGCACCTTAACGTTTAGACTTCTTGTCAACACCGTGACCACGATAGGTACGAGTTGGCGCGAATTCACCGAGTTTATGACCAACCATATGTTCAGTAATAATTACTGGAACATGGTTACGACCATTATGAACAGAAATTGTTAGACCAACAAAGTCTGGTAGGATCATCGAACGCCGCGACCAAGTTTTGATCGGCTTACGGTTATTAGCCGCAACAGCCGCTTCAACCTTAGCGAACAAGTGCGCATCGACGAATGGGCCTTTTTTCAGAGAACGAGGCATTAGTCAGATTCCTTTACTTGTTACTTAACGCGACGGTCGCGAATAATCATCTTAGTCGTACGCTTGTTGGTACGTGTCTTGTACCCTTTAGCTTTTTGACCCCATGGGCTTACAGGTTGAATACCTTTGTTACGCCCTTCACCACCACCATGCGGGTGATCAACTGGGTTCATCGCCATACCACGTACGGTAGGACGAACACCACGCCAGCGTGCAGCACCAGCTTTACCTAGTGAGCGAAGGTTGCTTTCTTGGTTAGAAACTTCACCAATTACAGCACGGCATTCAACGTGAATTTTACGCATTTCGCCTGAACGCAGACGAACAATTGCGTAAGAACCGTCACGACCCAACAACTGAACAGAAGTACCAGCAGAACGTGCTAACTGCGCGCCTTTACCAATTTTCAGTTCGATGTTATGTAGTGTAGAACCAAGTGGCATATTGCGAAGTGGCAAGCAATTACCGGTACGAATTGGAGCATCGTTACCAGACTGTACTTTATCGCCAGCACGCAGACCTTTAGGCGCGATGATATAACGACGTTCACCGTCAGCATACTTCAGCAATGCGATGTGTGCGGTACGGTTCGGATCATATTCAATACGCTCTACAGTCGCAGGAATACCATCTTTGTTACGTTTGAAGTCTACGATACGATAGTGCTGTTTATGACCACCACCCACGTGACGAGTTGTAATGTGACCGTTGTTGTTACGACCACCAGTACGTTTTTTAGCTTCAACCAACGGAGCATAAGGCGCGCCTTTGTGAAGATGGTCGTGAACGACTTTCTCTACAAAGCGACGTCCTGGAGACGTTGGCTTACATTTTTGAATCGGCATAATTTTCGTCCTTATTCCGCTGCGCTTTCAGCGGTATCGCCCAAGTCAGCCATTTCAACATCTTGGCCAGCTTTCAGGGTGACGTATGCTTTTTTAACATCAGAACGACGTCCTAATGTTTTACCAAAGCGTTTAGACTTACCTTTAGTAATAGTCGTGTTTACTTTAACCACTTCTACACCAAAGAGTTGTTCAACTGCTTTTTTGATTTCAAGCTTGTTTGCATCAATCGCAACCTTGAATACTTGAACACCAGCAGTTTCACCTAAAACTTGTGCTTTTTCTGAGAAGACTGGTCCTTTCAGAATCTGATAGATACGTTCGTTGTTCATCCGAGTTCTACCTCAATTTTCTTAGCAGCAGCTACAGACATTACAACTTTATCGAACGCGATCAGGCTTACAGGATCGATTGCAGTTGCATCTACCACATCAACATGTGGAAGGTTGCGTGCTGCAAGATATAAGTTCTCATCTACCGCATCAGTAACGATCAATGCGCGAGGTGCGTTCAAGTCGTTCAGTTTTGCAAGCAATTCTTTAGTTTTAGGAGCAGAAACCTGAAGTTCTTCAACCAAAACCAAGCGATCTTGGCGAACAAGTTCAGCCAGGATACATTGCATTGCACCGCGGTACATTTTGCGGTTAACCTTTTGAGACCAGTCTTGTGGACGAGCAGCAAAAGTTTTACCGCCGCCAACCCAGATTGGGCTACGAATAGAACCAGCACGAGCGCGGCCAGTACCTTTTTGACGGAATGGTTTTTTACCACCGCCAGATACGTCAGCACGTGACTTTTGAGCTTTTGAGCCTTGACGACCACCAGCTAAATAAGCTGTAACAACTTGGTGTACAAGTGCTTCGTTAAACTCACGTCCGAAGGCAACTTCAGACAACTCAACAGCAGAGCCGGAAACAGTATTTAAATTCACGTTATTTCCCCTCAGGCCTTGATGGTAGGACGAACGATCACGTCGCCACCAGTTGCACCAGGAATAGCACCCTTAACAACTAAAACAGAACGTTCAGCGTCAATAGATACAATTTCAAGACCTTGTACTGTTACGCGTTCATCACCTAGGTGACCGGCCATTTTTTTGCCTTTGAACACGCGACCAGGAGTCTGGTTTTGACCTGTAGAACCTAAAACACGGTGAGAAACAGAGTTACCGTGAGTAGCATCTTGCGTACGGAAGTTCCAACGCTTCACACCACCTTGGAAACCTTTACCTTTTGATTGACCAGTTACGTCAACGATCTTACCTACTGCGAACAAATCAACACCGATAGAAGCACCAACTTCACGACCTTCAAGCTCTGCTTCAGTAACACGAAACTCTTTAACCAGACGACCAGCTGCCACGCCTGCTTTTGCAAAGTGACCTTTTTGACCGTTAGTAACGCGAGATTCGCGACGTTCACCAGTAGTTACTTGAATTGCTTGATAACCATCAGTTTCAAGCGTTTTGATTTGCGTGATGCGGTTTGGATCAACTTCGATCACTGTAACTGGCACAGAGACGCCGGCTTCTGTGAAGATACGGGTCATACCGCACTTGCGACCGACTAAACCAATAGCCATGTGTGTAAACCTCTAAAAAAGCGGCTTAATTAACTTAGGAGCTAATTAACCGAAAGCCTTAACCCAATGCGATCTGAACGTCAACCCCAGCCGCAAGATCCAATTTCATCAGCGCATCAACAGTTTTGTCTGTTGGCTGAACGATATCGATCAGACGTTTATAGGTGCGGATTTCGTACTGATCACGCGCATCTTTGTTTACATGCGGTGAAGTAAGAACGTTGAAGCGTTCGATGCGAGTAGGCATCGGAATTGGACCACACACTTGTGCGCCAGTACGCTTAGCGGTTTCTACGATCTCTTGAGCAGATTGATCAATCAGACGATGATCAAAAGACTTAAGACGGATACGGATTCTCTGGTTAGACATACCAGTAAACTCCAAGCCAAAATATATAAAGAATCACCCTTGACGCACCTCACCTATTGGTAAGTGTCAAAGGCAGTGAAAATCACTAAGGTCATGATCGATGCCACGACTGTCACGATCCTAACGACTTTATTCGCCGTTAGTGCCCCAAATTTAGGGGTTGCTCATTATAACGATTGTTTAACTCTTACGCAATTCTCTTTTTCAATTTTCCTGATTTTATCTGGGTTATTTGATATTTAAGGAGCACTGGCATATTAATTACGCAATACGTATTGAATCGCTTCATTCAAAATAGAGTTCCCCACGACAAACTGTTCGGAAACCGATTTTTTTAAGTGTATTGCGGACTGTATGTAATCACCGTTGAATATGGATAACTCCTCATCATCATCCAGAAAAAGCCTCAAGGTATTTGGAGTGATTTCTGGATGGAACTGGAAACCAAGTACATTTTTTCCGATCTGGTACATCTGGTTGGCACATGCTGGGTTTTCTGCTAAATGGATAGCGCCGTGAGGAATTTCAAAGGTTTCCCGATGCCACTGCATTACTTCAAACTGGGCAGGTAGAGCAAAACAGTCTTTGGGAATAGTTCGGCTACGGTAAACTGTAGTCCAGCCAAGTTCCTGATGATGATTAGGCTTAACTTTCGCACCCAGCGCATTGGCAATCAACTGTCCGCCCAGACACAGACCAATTGCCGGTTTTCCAGCTGAAATATAACGGCGAATCCACTGCTTTTCTACTTTTAACCATGGATAGAGTGCTTCATCATTTACACTCATCTTTCCACCCATGACAATTAGCAAGTCGACATCATCAATATCAGGCAGAGCCTCAAGATCTACGGGAAGGTTAAAAGGCAAGGCAAAAAATTCTGTTGCACTAATCTGGGCTTGATGCTGACGTAAAAAATCGTAACAACTTCCAAAACCCTCACCGGCAATGTGTTGAAAATAATGGACCTTTAAATTTTTTTTCATAGTATTGACCAATCATTAATGTATTAGCCAAATATTTGCAAAAATGACGCCAATTTTGGATAAGTGAAAAATTGATTACGCATTTTCACAAATTCATTTGCAAAATCTGGAAAAATCACTTTATCTGTCATTTTAATCCACATTAGCGTTACCAGTTTATTATGTCTAAAATTCAGAATAAACAGACGTGTCTAGTTCACGCACCACGTAAAGCTCCTCAATATATTGAAACAGTGCAGCCTCCCCTCTTTCGTGCATCCACTATCATTTTTAAAAACACCGATGCCCTGTTTAACCGGCACTGGACTGATGCATATGATTATAGTTATGGCACACACGGTACACCGACAACTTTTACCCTAGCAGATAATATTGCCCAGATTGAGGGTGGACAGCACAGTCTGCTTACCCCTAGCGGGCTATCAGCAATTAATCTGGTCAATTCCTGTTTCTTAAGTCACGGGGATGAGGTGTGGGTTCCAGACAATATTTATGGTCCAAACATGGAGCATTTGCGCAATCTGCATCAACGTTATGGTATTGAGGTTAAAATTTATAATGCGCTGGAGCATGAAAGTTTTCAGCCTACTTCAAAGGCCAAACTTTTATGGCTGGAAGCAGCAGGATCAGTCAGTTTGGAGTTTCCAGATTTAAGAAGACTGGTTAGAAAAGCCCGGCAGTCAGGAATACTTACTGCACTAGATAATACCTGGGGAGCCGGTCTTGCTTTTAATGCTTTTGATTTCTCTGATGAGCATTTGAGTGTAGATCTGACAGTCCATGCCCTGACCAAATACCCAAGTGGCGGTGCTGACATTCTAATGGGAAGTGTAGTTACACGTGACCGGAAACTATATCAACAACTGTTTCGCATGCATGCCATTCAGGGAATCTCGATTTCTGGAGATGATGCAGCCCAAATACAACGCAGTCTGGCTCATATGCAACTTCGCTATCAGCAGCAGTCTGCCAATACTATTGTGCTCTTGAACTGGTTGAAGCAGCAGCCTGAGTTTGTACAGGTATTACATCCTGCAGATGAAAATTCACCCGGTCATCAATATTGGAAAGAAACCTGTATAGATAAACAAAGTGCCGGACTAGTCAGCGTTATTTTTAAACCTGAATATGATCTTGAGTCAGTACGAAAATTTTGTGACCAGCTCAGACTCTTTAAGCTAGGTTTTAGCTGGGGTGGACCGGTCAGTTTAGTTATGCTGTATCAGCTCAAAGAGATGCGTACGCTTGAATGTACCCACCTAAAAGAGGGTGTTTTAGTCCGTTTTTGTATTGGCCTTGAAGCTGTAGATGACCTGATAACCGATATTCAGCAAGCTTTACAGGTTTTAAGATAGTTTTAATCAAGGAGAGCTTACTCTCCTCTTTTTTTTATTCATGTTATAAAAATTATATTCTTAATGGGCTGATTAAATTTAATTAACAGTAGATTATTCAATATAACTACAATTTTTCGCTTTTATTTATGATTATTTCATATTTAATTAGAACCACTTATCTTAAACCATAAAAAAAATATGGTTTTTGTATGAGCAATCTATTGCATAACAATTTTTAAAAATGTATTTTAAATATATCTTTTTAGATACCTTGAGATTCTCAACATGAATTCACAACAAATCGAACTGGTCCAATCTACTGTTCCTGTACTGCGTGAAAATGGTGTGGCACTAACCAGCTATTTCTACAAACGCATGCTAAACAACTATCCAGAATTAAAAAATGTCTTCAATCTGGACCATCAAAGTACAGGACGCCAGCCACGCGCACTGGCTGCTGCGGTACTAGCTTATGCAGAGCACATTGAGAATCCTGCTGTTTTAGCTAAGGCCGTTGAACGCATCACTACCAAACATGCCAGCCTCGACATTCAACCTGATCAATATGCAATCGTGGGTGATAATTTATTGCATTCGATTAGTGAAGTACTGGATGTACCATTCGAATCGGAATTGATCGAAGCATGGAAACAGGCTTATTTACAATTGGCAGATATTTTAATTGGGGTGGAAAAACAGAAATACAGCAATCTGGCAGAGCATCAAGGTGGTTGGGCTGGCTGGCGTCCTTTCAAGATTACACAGGTTGAAGATGTAGAAGGTGGTAAACGCTTTACCATAGAATCAGCAGATGGCCAGCCAATTTCTCCGGCTGATGCGGGCGCGTTTATTTCAGTCCGTGTCCATGTTCCTGGTCAGGAACTGTTACAGCCATTACAGTTCAGTTTTCAGGAAGCTCAAGAAAATAGTTATACATTTGTGGTCAAGCCTGACCCAACTCCGACGGAATACTCTGTAGAAGACATTCTGCTCAACCACTATAAAGCAGGTGACCAGGTGGATGTGACTGCGCCGGTAAGTTTTTGATCTTATGAATATAAAGATTTATATAATGTACTGAAAGTTTCTTTCGGGAAGCTTTCAGGCTAAGATAGTGTCCTATTTCCCTGTTTCCAAAGCTGGCTGGTCATGCAATTAAATAAATTCACTGATTATGCTTTGCGTAGCTTGATGTATATTTCACGTCCAAGAAATACGCCATATACCATTGCAGAAATTGCAGTAGATCTACAGATTTCCCATAATCATCTGGTCAAGATTGTACATTTTATGGGTAAACAGGGCTGGTTGATTACATTACGTGGCAAAGGGGGCGGTATTCAGCTGAATCCGCAGGCACTTGATTCACGTGTAGGCGATATTGTTCGAATACTGCAAGGTGACCAGCCAATTGTAGAATGTAATTCACCGCCTTGTGTGCTCCGTTCAGATTGTGGCCTTAAAGGTATTTTAGATACAGCAGTTGAACAGTTCTATCAGAGTCTGAACCAATATACATTGGGCCAGGTTCTAAATATTCAGCCTGTTCAACCACATCTCTCTACTCATTCAGCAATTGCTTTACTTAATCTTTCCTGAATTTTTGCTAATCTGTATAACTTGATAGTACAAGATTCGCGAGAATCCTTTACTTCCTTTATACTAGGCGCTGTAATCTCAGTAACGCAAGTGAAGTGCTATGCATCGCAGCAGTGGTAAATCTAAAAACAGTAAAACGGCGCAGGCGCCTAGGCAGAAAATCAGCTATGAAAAAGCGCTGGACCCTGCTATTACCGAATACTCTGTACGGGCACTAAACTGGTTACGTAAAGCCGAGTTCCTGATGAGTGCACCCAAGCTTTCGCTTTGTGTTGAAGATACCGGTTACGAAATTGCATTTGCAGGTCGTTCAAATGCTGGAAAATCCAGTGCCATTAATGCATTAACCAACCAAAAACAACTAGCACGTGCCTCTAAAAAGCCTGGCCGTACCCAGATGATCAACTTTTTTAGTCTGGGTAACCCTAACCAGCGTCTGGTAGATTTACCTGGTTATGGTTATGCGGCCGTTCCAGAGACCATGAAAATTGTCTGGCAAAAAGAACTGGAAAATTATCTGATTCACCGTGAAAGCCTGCAAGGTTTAGTACTGCTCATGGATATCCGCCATCCATTACAGCATTTCGATACCATGATGCTGGAATGGGCCCATTCCCGGAAACTGTTTGTACATATCCTGTTGACGAAAGCAGACAAGTTAAACCGCGGTCCGGCTAATAAAACTTTGCTTGAGGTCAAGCAGGAATTGAAGAAAATGAAGCTCAATTTCTCGATCCAGCTATTTTCTTCATTGAACAAACAGGGGTTAGAAGAGCTGGCCAGTGTTATGGCGGGTCGTCTGAACTTTACGCTAGAACAGTCTACACAGTTTGATCTGGACAGTATTCCAGAAGCAGTTGAAGAAGATGAAGTGGATACTGTAGAAGAACTGGAAGACTTTTTACCAGAACAGCACGCTGAACAAAAAACCAGAATAGCCCGATAAAGATGCAGAAATTATCCTACCGGAATATATTATTTCTCCGGTAGGAATACTTTGCAGTCCATGTTAAGGAAATACAGAACACAGTTCTTTTAAACTTCGGACTGAAGATCTTTAGCCGGCTGGCTATAACGGTCTACCACTACACTAATCATCATATCACCCTGCACATTCACTACAGTACGCACTGTATCAAGTAAACGGTCAATCGGCAGTAAAATAGCAATTGCTTCGGCAGGCAACCCTACTGACTGTAATACCATAATCATGGTAACCATTCCTGCACTTGGAATTCCCGGGGCCCCTAATGAAGCAATCATGGCGGTCAGGCAGACAATCACCTGTTGTCCCAAGCTTAAGTCCAGCCCGATCAGATTCGCAATAAACAAAGCCGCCGCAGCTTCATAAAGAGCCGTCCCATCCATATTAAGCTGTGTGCCCAAAGGAATTACAAAACCGGCAATATGAGGTCGTACTCCCAGATTCTCCTGTGCAGCCTTCAGGCTCAAAGGCATGACTGCTGAACTCGAACTGGTTGCAAAAGCTGTTACCAAGGGAATACGTGCACCACGGAAAAAGCGTATCGGTGACATCCGGCCAAAAATCCAGAGCAGTAGCGGCAAGACTACCAGTCCATGAAAAATTGTTGTGCCGGTTACTACTGCAGCAAATTCAGCCAGTCGACTCAAAATAGAAATATCTTCAGTCGCGACCAGTTTTGCCAGGAGTGCCACAATACCCAATGGAGCCAGTTTCATGACCCAGCCGACCAACATCATCATCAGATCAAAAAACTGCTGACTCAGTCCGCGAATCGAATTAAACCTCTCCCCGCCTTTCACCAGTGCAACCCCTAGAAACAATGCAAACACTACTACAGCCAGCACATTACCATCGCTAAAAGCTTTAAACGGGTTAATAAGAGTATTTTGAATAAAGTTGGTAAAAAAAGCAGACGGTGTCATTGTATCCGGGGTCTGATGTGACTGCATGGCTTCTTGGAATAAACTAATATTCATCCCTTTACCCACTTCAAACAGATGGGCACAACCAATACCTAAAATCAGTGCCAGGGTTGTAGTGGTCACACAGCAAATTAAGGTGGTTTTCCAGACTCGGCCCAATTGCCCACCAGACTGTAGGTTAGAAACACCAACCACAATCGAGCTGAAAATGAGTGGAATGAGCAACATCTTGAGCAAACCAATAAATATACTGCTGGCAATGCCGAGCAGATAAATACTGCTGTCAAAAAAACTGAGGTCAGGGTTATATTTTAAGAAAAAACCGAAAGCTAGCCCGATAATGGCAGCAAATAGAATCTGTGTATTTAGGCTCATTAGAGTAAGCAGTAGTCAAGTAGTCCCTTTCAGGCACTATGCCATGAGCTTCCACAAGAATCGAGGCTATTTATAGGGACTTTTATTAATATTTAAAAGCCACTCCCTGAGGAGGGCTTTTAGAATGTACTTTTTAGCAGATATTACTGGGTTTCAATTTCACGTAAACGCATCAGGCCTTCTTGTACAGTACTGCACACTAGCTGGCCATTTTGCCACATGCGGCCAAAGTTTAAACCGCGTGAGCTGGCACTGACTGTTGCCTCCATGTCATATAACATCCATTCATCCGCGCGCAAAGGGCGATGGAAATAAATTGCATGATCCAGACTGGCACATTGCAGACTTGGTGAAAGATAGCTTAAGCCATGTGGACGTAGCGCTGTGGTCATCAAGGTGAAATCAGAATAGAACGCTACAATGGCCTGATGCAGGGAAATTTCATCGACTTCGGTTGCAATCTGGTCATGGGTTCGTAAATAGTGGGCATAATAAGGTGCTTCAGGTTGGGGCTGAAACGGGTTATCTATATTTACCGGACGGATTTCAATATGACGATTCCGCATAAAGCTGGCACGTACATTTTCAGGGATAAAGCTGATTAAACCTTCTTTTAACTCCTGCTCGGCTTTTAGTGTTTCAGGTGCAGGATAACTTGGTTCCTGATGCTGGTAGTTCAAACCTTCTTCCGGTTCTGCAAAAGACACCATCGCAGAAAAAATGGTACGTCCATGCTGAATGGCTCGCACCTGACGGCTGACAAAGCTTTTTCCGTCACGCAGACGTTCAACCTCATAAATGATAGGCGCATTAACATCGCCACCAAACAGGAAATAAGCATGCATGGAGTGTGCGGGACGGTCCGCAGTATAAGATGCTGCACGTAAGGCCTGTCCAAGTACTTGGCCTCCAAACACCCGTTTACCGACCAGGTTGCGGCTTATTCCCCTATAGATATTATCTTCTAGCTTTTCCAGGGTTAAAAGCTCAACAAGTTCTTGAGTTAAAGTATTCATAAGATACCTTTAATGAATGGAAGACCGAAACAGCCCCATGAAATGATGAACGAAAACAAGATAGATAAACTATTTTGCCATATTTTCTGAGTAAAACGCTAAACTTTCCTGAGAGCTGCTGCCATATTTACTTTTGGGTTATAATCCCTAAAAATACGATTTTTAACGATAAAAGCTAGCCATTCTCTTCTGTTTTAGCAGAAAATGGCAGACCCGTTTTTCTGTTCGATTTAATACAAAATCAGTCGATGACCGGATACCGGTTTCAGTCGTCTAGCTAGGAGTTTTTATGTCCAAGAGTGGATTTGGTCAGTTGTATCGGCGGCTTTCAAGCAAGCTGCTTGACCTTGTCGTAACCCCCCATGTTATTGGCGAAGTTCCAGGCAAGTCACCGGCTGAAGAGCAGGAATTGGCTGAAGTTAATAAAAAAATTACCTGTTATGTCCTGCAAAACTATTCTCGCAGTAACGCCTTAATTGTAGATGCAGAAACCCGACGTTTACAGCTTGCTCCGGCATTGGACCCGCTGGTCATTGCCGAGCATAAAGAAAAAGCTTCGGTTCTTTTTCTGCAACATCATGATGAAAAAAATCTTTTAAATCCGCCAGCTCATAATTTTCCACCCCGTTTACTTCGTCTGATTGAGCTTCTCGACCAGTATCCACAGTACGATATTGAACTGGTGCCAGTTACTGTGCTTTGGGGCCGCTCGCCAGATAAAGAAGATTCCTGGTTTAAACTTTTATTTACAGATACCTGGGCGACGCCGGGTAAAGTCAAACAGCTGGTTAATATTGGTTTACATGGCCGTGAAACGTATCTGGAATTTCATGAAGGCCAGTCTTTACGTACACTGGTTGAATACGCCAAAGAAAATTATCCGAACCTCTCAGCAGCGACTTATATTATTAGTACCTTAAATGACTATCTGGATTGCCAGCGCGAAGTCGTACTCGGACCAGATTTATCTGACCGTCGCAATGTGATGCAGTCTTTGATCAAATCGCGTGATGTTCAAGAAGCCATTCGCCGTGAAAGCATCCGTGGCAAAATTAGCATGCTGGAAGCTGAACGCCGTGCAATTGGTTACTTGAATGAGATCGTATCGGATTATTCAGCTTCAGCAGTACGGTTTGCCGATATGGCACTGCCCCGCCTCTGGACGCAGCTTTATGATGGTGTAGAAGTACATAACTTTAATACTGTTCGTGAACTGGCAAAAGACTATGAAATTATCTATACACCATGTCACCGTAGTCATATCGACTACCTGCTGCTTTCTTATGTGATTTATAAGCGTGGTTTGATGGTTCCGTATATTGCGGCAGGCGACAACCTGAATATGCCATTCGTGGGCCAGCTGTTACGTGGTGGGGGCGCATTTTTTATTCGTCGCTCTTTTCGTGGCAACGCACTGTATACTTCGGTATTTAAAGAATATCTATATAGCATTCTCTCACGTAATACACCGCTTGAGTACTTTATTGAAGGTGGCCGTTCACGTACCGGCCGTCTGCTGCCACCCAAAACCGGCATGCTGGCGATGACTGTGCATAGCCATCTACGTGGACGTGCTAAACCTATTGCCTTTGTACCCACCTACATTGGCTATGAACGTCTCATGGAAGGCGCAACGTATGTAGGTGAAATGCAGGGCAAACCAAAAGAAGCTGAATCTATTTTTGGAATCTTGCAGACCCTGCGTAAAATCGAACGGATTTTTGGTAAGGTCCACGTAAATTTCGGTGAACCTGTGTTTCTAGATGACTTGCTGAAACAGCACGGCGCCGAAAATATAGTCATCGAGAAAAATGATGATCCGGTTCCTGCAGCAGTTTCAGAAGCAATTAATAGCTCGGCTGTTGCTATTTTAGAAAATATCAACCGTGCGGTGGTAATTAATCCAGTATCGTTATTATCACTCATCTTACTGGCCACTCCGAAACATACACTTGATGAAGAAGTATGTATTAAACAGCTTGATGCTTACCGACGTCTGGCCTCTGCACTGCCTTATGATGAACGTACTCAGGTTACGCCTTTATCTGGTAAAGAAATAATTGCCTATGGCTTGAAACTAAAACTGATCAAACGGGTTCAGCATGTACTGGGGGATATTATTGCAATTGAAGATAATCAGGCAGTCTTACTGACCTATTTCCGCAATAATATTTTGCATTCGTTTGTTTTGCCTTCTCTGGTTGCATCACTGGTTGAGCACAATGGTAAAATCAGCCGCGGCGATCTGATCAGTGTTATCCGTACTTTATATCCATTCCTGAAGGCCGAGTTATTCCTGAAATGGAATACTGATGAATTGAAAGAGCAGATTTGCCAAAATGCAGATGCCCTGATTCAAGGTGGCCTGATGAGCCAGGATGAAGAAGGCAATCTGCTCAGTTCTGCCCCAAATACTGAAGAACATAATCAGCTGGTTGTATTAGCCGCCCCAGTAAAACAGAGCCTAGAGCGTTATTACATGACCTTGGCCCTAATTACGCAACGGGGTTCTGGCACCATTTCTGCAAAACAGGTTGAAGATTTAAGCCATCTGCTGGGTCAGCGCCTGTCTGTACTTTATGAATTTAACTCACCAGAATTCTTTGATAAGGCCCTGTTCCAGAGCTTTATTAAAGTCTTAACCCAACAAGAATATATCCGTACCAATGAGAATGGCTTAATTGAATTCGATGCCGGTTTTAGCAATATGGCCGAAGGCGCTAAACTGGTACTGGATGAAGTGACCTTGCAAATGTTGCATCACATTACTGACTTTAGTGATGAAGAACTGCAGGAAGCTTTAAATGCAGTCGCTGCACAACAAGCCAAACGCCGCTTGATGCGCAAGAGAAAGTAAGTTAAAAAAAGCCGCTGACAGCGGCTTTTTTTAGACTGGTTAAGCTGACTGACTTAACAGGTCAGCATAGACCTGAAAACAGTCAGGATAATTAAGCTGGAAACCGCTGTCCAGCATACGGCTGGCATATACCTGTTTACCACTGGCTTGCTGCGACTCAAGGGCCAGTATAGGTAATCCTAGCCGCTGCTGAAACCACTGAATAATACTAGGCAAAGGCAAAGGCCGGTTATCCGTTACGATATAACTCAGTTGCGGAGTTTCAATACAGATTAGAAGTGCCAGAAAACCTACCAGGTCATCAATATGAATGCGGTTGCTATAATGCAGGTCTGGATAAGTCTTTCGGCTCTGGGCCAACTTTTGCATTCGTGCAACCGATGTACCATAGATTCCGGTCGGCCTCACAACTACCACTTGTTCAGGGCAGGCTGCCTGCCATTTCAGCTCCATTAATTGTAATAGAAAGCCCTGTTCATCACATGGATAAACTGTAGTTTCATCATTAATTTCCTGTCCTGCCTGTTCACCATAGACCCGGGTAGATGACACTACTACAATACGTTTTACCGGATGGCCATTTAAAGCGGCTGCTAACGATTCAATTGGAGATACATAGGTCTGTTGATATGCCTCAGCTGTACTTTGGTCTGGACTTAGTAAAATATACACCCAATCAACAGGGGGAATCTGGCTGAAGTCAGCCTGCTGTACATCCTGAATCAGATGAGTGGCATAAGGATCAAATTTCGGACTTCGGCTGATTGTGGTAATTTGGTGGCCTTGCTCAAATAACTGTTTTGCAAGTCTTTGAGATGTTTTACCATAACCAATAAATAGAATATGCATGGTATGACCTAAGTTAGGGGGACATGGCTACAGTCCATCAATTACAGGGTGTCGGTACAGCGTCAGCTGCATTACTCGAGAAACTGAATATTTTTACTACTGATGATCTGCTATTTCATCTTCCGCGTGATTATGAAGATCGTAGCACTATTATTCCCATGAACCAACTTGTCGTGGGCCGTAGCTATTTGCTTGAAGGAACGGTAAGTTCTATCGATTTTCCGCCCGGCAAACGCAAATCTATGGCGGTATTGCTCGAAGATGATTTTGGTAAGGTTACATTGCGCTTTTATCATATCTACAAGGCCCTGATTGATAAAATGCGTAGTGGCAACCGGCTGCGGGTATTCGGTGAAGTCAGAGTGGGCGCTCGTGGACTGGAACTTTACCATCCTGAAATTCAGCAAATCAATGCACAAACTGCTCTGCCTAAAACCCGCTTAACTGCCATTTATCCTTCTACCGAGGGCCTAACTCAAGCCAAGCTACGTGAATACGTACGCCAAGCTCTCGAGCAGCACAGCGAAAATCTTCCTGAACTTTTACCAGAAAAATTCACCAACGGTTACGCCTTAAAAGAAGCGCTTGAATATATTCATGAGCCACCCATTGATGCCAATATGCAACAGTTAATGCAAGGTTCACATCCCGCACAGCAACGACTTATTTTTGAAGAACTGGTTGCTCATCAGATCAGCCTGTTAACTCGGCGCGCTTATATCCGTGAAATTGAAGCACCCGCTTTTGAACCCAGCACAATACTGGCTAAAAAATTATTGGCTAATCTGCCTTTTAATATGACGGGCGCTCAAAGAAGAGTATCTAAAGAGATCATGATTGATCTCAAGCAGCATCAACCCATGTTACGGCTGGTCCAAGGTGATGTAGGTGCAGGTAAAACGCTAGTTGCAGCAGTGGCCGCCTGTCATGCCCTAGAAGCCGGCTGGCAGGTCGCACTCATGGCACCTACAGAAATTTTGGCTGAACAGCATTATTTAAATTTCAAACGCTGGTTCGAACCACTGGGCATTCAGGTGGCTTGGCTATCAGGCAAACAAAAAGGTAAAGCCCGGACACAGGCAGAAGCAATTATACGGGGTGGACTAGCTCAATTAGTTGTAGGCACTCATGCCCTATTTCAGGAAAATGTCGAGTTTGCCCGTTTAGGTCTAGTTATTATCGATGAGCAACACCGCTTTGGTGTCGATCAGCGGTTGGCTTTACGTAACAAAGGGGCTGAACAGATGACTCCACACCAGCTGGTGATGACAGCTACACCAATTCCACGTACTCTAGCCATGAGTGCCTACGGTGACCTCGACACTTCGGTGATTGATGAGCTTCCTCCCGGACGTACACCGATTCAGACTGTGACTATACCACTTGACCGCCGTGAAGAAGTTTTGCAGCGAATTGCTACCAACTGTCAGGAGGGCAAACAGGCTTATTGGGTCTGCACCTTGGTAGAACAGTCCGAAACACTGGATGCCCAGGCTGCTGAAGCGACTTATGCAGAAATTAAGGAACGCTTTCCTAGCCTGAATATTGGACTGGTACACGGCAAAATGAAAGCTGATGAAAAGCAGTCAGTCATGCAAAAATTTAAAAACAATGAACTACAACTTCTGATTGCGACTACAGTAATTGAAGTCGGGGTCGATGTACCTAATGCCTCAATTATGGTGATAGAAAATGCCGAGCGCCTTGGGCTGTCACAACTGCATCAGTTACGAGGCCGAGTTGGGCGGGGAGCAAAAGCCAGCTTTTGTGCCCTACTTTATAAAACTCCTCTTTCACAAAATGGACAGGAGCGGCTTTCTATTTTAAGGGAAAGTAATGATGGCTTTGTGATTGCCGAAAAAGATCTAGAACTGCGGGGTCCGGGGGAACTACTTGGAACCAAGCAGACGGGCGATATGGGCTTTCGCGTGGCTAAACTGGAGCGGGACGATCATTTGCTGACTGAGGCACACTATGTAGCCGAACAAGTCCTCAAGGATTATCCTGTAAATGCAGAAGCTTTACTTAAGCGCTGGTTACCTGAGGCACCACGTTATGCCTATGTTTAACCCATCCTCTTTACTCAGACCTATCTCACGGCTGCTACCCTGCCCGCTTTGTAGCAGCAGTTTACAAATGCAGCATGGAGTTTGTCATGATTGCTGGGAACAGCTGCCTTGGTATCGGCAGACTGTAGAACGACAAGAATTAAACATTCATGTTGCCTGTGGCTATCAGTATCCAATAGATCGCATCATCCAGCAGTTTAAATATGAGCAGCAGTTAAACTATCAGCAGCTACTGACTGCATCGATACTAACCCTCAGGTTACCTAAAGTTCAGGCCATTGTGCCTATGCCCATATCAACCGAACGTTTAATTGAACGCGGCTATAATCAGTCACTGGTCATTGCAAAAATTCTAGCCCGTGAGCTGAATGTTCCGGTCTGGCAACCTGTAATTCGGCTGGCTCAGCATTCGCAAAAAGGCTTATCGCGACTCGAACGTCTGAACCAGATTGAAATGCAATTTCAGCCGATCCTCACCGAACGCCGGCGTTACCGCCGGGGATTAATGCTAGACGATGTAGTGACTACAGGCAGCTCACTTTCGGCCTTGGCTCAAGCCCTGACCCAGCTGGGCTGCCAGCATATTTTTGCTGCGTGTATTGCAGCCGCAGAAACAGCCTAGTTTTTTTCCAGCAATTGCTGCTCGCACCAAGGTATAACAATCTCACGAGTCAGCGGAGCAAGCAAAGTGGTCTGATCATCCAGTCTGACCCACTTCATTTCAGCAATTTCTGCGGCAATCCGGGGTGACTGGGCTATAGCAACCAGATATAGGTAACTGATCAGCTCATGGTCAGGCTCATTAGCTGCCTGTGTTTCAAAACGGCCAATAAACTGCTCTACTTGTGCCTCGCAACCAATTTCTTCCTGAATCTCGCGGATAATTGTCTGCTCTGGTGGCTCATCTATTTCCAGCTTGCCACCAACTTGCATAAAATATTGAGTATTTTGCTTACGTACTACCAGTAATTCATACTCTTTATTTAGAATTACGGCAGCTGCCACAGTAATTTTTTTCATCAATTTGCCTTATGGATTTACGCCAGAAGTTCCCCACTTCGGTGCAGGCGGCTGATACTGGTCAAACTGCTGCAAGATTTGTTCGATATTGTCCGAGGCAATTAATTTTTCAACAAACCGGCTATGGGTAAAACCTTTATCGACTGTAAACTGAATCATTTTAAGCAGATCATTATAAAAGCCATCCAAGTTTAAAAAAGCACAAGGCTTCTGGTGAATCCCTAACTGAGCCCATGTCCATTGTTCAAATATTTCTTCCAAGGTTCCAGCACCACCCGGCAGTGCAATAAAACCGTCTGAAAGTTCTGACATTTTAGTTTTTCGCTCATGCATATTCTGAACGACATGCAATTCAGTCAGGTCTGGATGTGCCAATTCACGGTCAACTAGAGCATGGGGAATCACGCCAATCACTGCTCCCCCTGCCTGTAGGGCGCTATCTGCAATAACACCCATTAAGCCGGAACGTCCTCCACCATAAACCAAAGTCTGCCCACGCTGGGCAATTGCCTGTCCGACTGCTTGGGCCGTTTCTAAAAAAACAGGCTCCGTTCCAATGGCAGAACCACAAAAAACACCAATAGCTTTCATAATATGTTGACCATGTTGTAAATTTTTCATATTTTTCAAGTAAGCTTAAAGCAGAATTGCAAAGGAGACTAAAAAAATCTCTGTTGGGGTGTGTTTTTCCGGCAATCCTTGTCTAAAATACTCACCCATCTTGAACGCCAATACTGCGCAAGGGAGCCAAAGATATGCTTGAAGCCTTTTACGCCACAGAGCGCGGTAGTTTGGAAGATGCCACTATTAATGGTGGCTTTGATTTACATCCAGAACTTGTATGGATTGACCTAATTGCGCCCTCACAGGAGGAACAGCAATGGGTCGTAGATGCCTATAACCAAAATTTACCGACTTTAAAGTCTCTAGAAGACATTTCTTCATCAGCACGATTCTACCGCGATGACGATGGAATTTTGCATATCAGTACCTACTTTTTAACGAAAAATAAAAATTACCAAGTCGATAATGAGACTGAAGATGGAATGAGCCGACTGGCTACCGTACAGACTGTGGCTTTTATTTTACATAAAAATCATCTATTCACATTACGTGGCGAAAAACTGGTGGCATTTCGGGCATTCCGGGCACGTGCGCGCCGTAATGACTATGAAATGGATTATAAAGATCCGACTTGGATTTTATTAGGGTTATTAGAAGCCAAACTGGATGAACTTGCGGATATATTAGAAGATATCCACAGGGATCTGGAAAAATACTCTACTGAGGTCTTAAATAATCATCATCGCGAGCAGATTCTGGATCTGGACGACATGATTACGCGGCTAGCCCAGCAAGAAGATACTCTGGGTAAAGCCCAGCTCTGCCTGATTGACCTGCGTCGAGTACTAACTTTTTTATCGCGTCCGCGTGCTCTGAGCAGTCATATTTATGATGCAGATATTCGTGAATTAAGTGAAGATGTACGTTCTTTGGTTGAACATGATGCCTTCCTCTTTCAAAAGGTTCGCTTCCTGCTGGATACAACTTCAGGATTTATTAATACTGAACAGAGCGATACGATCCGTCGCTTCTCGATTTTGCCTAGTATGCTGGCGCCACCGATGCTGATTGCCAGTGTTTATGGTATGAATACTGATGTGCTTCCATTTGCTAAAGGCACTACTAGTTTCATGGTAGTCATCAGTATATTGATTGCCTTTTTTGTAGGCCCCTTAATTTACTTCCGTTGGAAAAAATGGATATAAAAAAAGCACCTTATGGTGCTTTTCTAATTTCAGTTTAGCTGAGCAGTTGCAAGTCATTTTCCAGATGGCAAGCCTGAATGATTTTCATCATCTTGTCTGGCACACTCTTAAATTGCAAACCCTGAGCCTGTGGAGTTTGCCTTAACCAGCGGATCAGCACCGCTAAGGCCAGCGTACTCCCATGCTCTAGTCCAGCCAAGTTAACTATAAGTGGGTAATGCTGCTGAGACTGAATAAGCTTGAGGCCCTGCTGATAATATTGTTCCGCATTAGCGTAATCAATTTTCCCAGTAACCTTAAGCTCCTGCCCAATTAATTCAACCACTCTGCACCTGCCCTAACTAAACCTTATTTTTTTGCCTGACTGACTGCAGCATCTGCATCCGGCTGGAAGTTTGCAATCGCTTTATCCAGATTACCACCATTACGTTTTACCGTAGCTGCAAACTGATTACGGAACTGCAAGCCCAAGTCGATACCAGAGACGTTAATATTACGGATTTTCCATTGCGTACCTTTATCTACCAACTGGAAAGAAACCGGAATTTTCTCGCCCTTATTGTTAAAGTCGACAGTAACTACAGGATTTTTGCTGTTAGTGGCTTTATAAGGACGAATGCTGTAAGACTGGTTACTATATTTTGCAAAAGCACTGCCATAATTTTCAATCAGAGTTTCACGGAAATTTTTCTCAAATTGAGCACGCTGGGCAGCTGAACTGTATTGATTGGTTGCGTAAGTACCCATTACAATACGTGTAAATGCCTGGGAATCAATGTAAGGGTCCAGATTTTCACGTACAATGGTTTTGACTGCAGCCGGATTAGTTTGCAGCTTGTTATGATAAGCTTTTAAACGGCCAATCAACCCATCTGCTACACGTTTAATGAAAGCCGGAGGAGCTTCAGAAGGTGCAGCAAATGCTGTCCCTGCCAATAAGCTGGTTAATACACTTGCTGTCAGGGTTTGTTTAAATAAAGTTTTCACTCAATCACTCCTCTACATTACTCGACAAATGAAGTCTGAGCATTATTTGCTTCAGCCGTTTCAGTTGCCGAACTTTCTGATGATTTACCCGCACCACCTGTAATAAATTTACTGATTAAATCTTCCAGATCCATAGTGCCCTGCGTATTGGCAATTGTTTCACCACGTTTGACATAGTTCAGTCCACCGCCTGGAACAATTTTCAGATATTTCTCGCCTAACAATCCATTGGTAGCCACCATAATATAAGCATCTTCATCAATACTGGTGATGGATTTCATGTTACTGATCAGTTGCTGTTCCATAGCTTTTTGTTGTGCCGGTGCCGCAGCAGCATATTCACTACTGTAGCGTAATTCCTCTATGGCATTTTGCTGTACAGTTTTTAACTGCTCAGGATTAAAACCTGTAAGTTTACCATCAAGCTCAAAATCTACCTTGGCCAGACGCGACACTGGATCTAGGGTAATATCGGTTACACGTCCAATTGTGACGCCACTCATGGTAACCTTAGCTCTGGGTTTCAGTCCGTTTACGTTGTCGAACTGAGCACTCATTTCATAGCTGTCACGTAAGCTGGTACCCGCCAGACCACTGACTTTCATGGCAAGAAAAAATAGAGCGATGCCGAAAAGAATAACGAAAATACCTACGGCCAGCTCACTAATACGTGATTTCATCAAACCCCTCCGAACATGACCGCAGTCAACACAAAATCAAAACCTAAAACACATAATGAAGAAAAAACTACTGTGCGGGTGGTTGAAGTAGCGATGCCTTCTGAAGTCGGTTCACAGGCATAGCCCTGATAAACTGCAATCCAGGTACAGATTAATGCAAATACAATACTTTTGATGATGCCATTCACTACATCATGCCCGAACTGTACACTGCTTTGCATTCCACTCCAGAAAGAGCCTTCATCTACACCCAGAAAATCTACGCCGACCAGTTTGCCGCCCAGTATGCCTACTGCACCAAAAATTACGGTAAGCATGGGAAGGCTTACTATACCTGCCCATAAACGTGGCGAAACGATCCGTTTAAGCGGGTCTACCCCAATCATTTCCATACTGGAAAGCTGTTCAGTAGCTTTCATGAGACCAATCTCTGCTGTCAGTGCAGAACCAGCCCGGCCAGCGAATAGTAGTGCCGCGACCACTGGAGCCAATTCGCGCAGTAAGGTTAAGGCAACCATGGTACCCAGCATGGCTTCACTACCCACATTCACCAGAATTGAATAGCCCTGCAGCCCTAATACCAGTCCAATAAAGAGTCCAGAGACCGTAATAATCAATAGCGACATCACCCCAACCCGGTACATCTGGTAAATAAATAGTTTTACCCCAAGCCAGGTCGGCAATGAAAATATAATCTGCAGCAACATCAAGGTTGCTACACCAATACCACGCACCCGTTCAATAACAAGTCGGCCCAACCAGGCAACGGCATTCATGAACCAACCTCATTTTTCAGATAAGCCTGATGGCTAAATTGGTAATCCACAGGCCCCTCCACAGCACCAGTTAAAAACTGGCGAACAAAGGGTGAAGCATCAGCCTGTAACTGTTCAGGTGTACCCTCACCCTGAACCTTGCCCTCTGCAATCACATAGATATAATCAGCAATTGAAAGAGTCTCAGCAACGTCATGTGAAACCACAATTGTCGTCAGATCTAATGCTTCACGTAAAGAACGGATCAGCCGGGTAAGTACCCCCATGACAATCGGGTCCTGTCCTGCAAATGGCTCATCATACATAATCAGTTCAGGATCAAGAGCAATCGCACGCGCCAGTGCAACACGACGGTTCATGCCACCTGAGAGTTCAGAAGGCATCATTTGTTCGGCACCACGCAAACCGACTGACTCGAGTTTAAGTGCAACAAGTTCAGTAATCAGGTGCTCGGGCAACTGCGTGTGAGCACGCAATGGAAATGCGACATTTTCATATACAGTCATATCTGTAAACAATGCACCGCTTTGAAACAGCATCCCCATACGAGCACGGGCTTTAAACAGCTCTGAACGCGACATTTTGGCAATGTTATGGCCATCAAGCAATATCTCGCCCTGATCAGGTGTAAGTTGACCACCAATCAGGCGTAGTAAGGTAGTTTTACCTGTACCGGAAGGGCCCATGATTGCAGTAATCTGGCCACGACGGATGCTTAAACTAACATTGTCATAAATGATACGTTCCCCACGTTTAAAACTCAGGTTCCTGATTTCAATCAGGGGCCGAGTATCAAGAGAACTTGGGTAATTCATAACTGAGAATTTCCTGCCTTTTTCAGCCCGCCTACTATAGCATCGAACCATTAAAACTTGGTTGTATTTTAACAATTTGTCCTATGAGAGTGCCAAAGGATTAAGAAAAAATGCCAAGATCATTCTGTTTGATTCAAATAGCGAGATTTGAAAAGACTTTAAACTTGAAAGCTATAACTTGATATTCAAGAAGTTTAAAGTGACATATACAAAATAAATCGTTTGATACCGCTTCTTTTTTATTGGCTCATTATTTTTATAAAAATAAGATGTTGTCCCATTAAACTTAATTAAATTAAAAGTATAAAAAAAGCCAGTTCAGGAACTGGCTTTTTTATTTTATTACAGCTTAGTCTTGAAATTTACGGCGACGCTCACCGCCAAAGTCGCGACGTGGACGGTCTTCACCACCAAAGCTACGCTCGCCACGCGGTTTGTCATCAAAACTGCGGCGTGGACGGTCTCCACCAGCTGGACGCTCACTACGGTCGCCCGCAGCACGGAATCCACCAGTACGTGGTTTATAATCTACGCGGTTTCCACGGTTGTCATCATTTGAGTCAAAGCGTGGTTTGTCATTAAAACCGCCTTCACGACGTGGACGATCGCCACCAAAATTACGCTCGCCACGTGGTTTGTCATCAAAGCTGCGACGTGGACGGTCTTCACCACCAAAACTGCGTGATTGCGGACGATCACCAAAGCTACGTTGTGGACGGTCTGAATTAAATTCACGACGTGGGCGTTCAGCACCACCAAAGCTACGCTCACCACGTGGCTTGTCATCAAAGCTGCGCTGTGGACGATCACCAAAATCACGGCGGGCTGGACGGTCACCAAAATCACGCTTAGGACGGTCATCACCAAATGGACGTTCGCCACGCGGTTTATCATCAAAACTGCGACGAGGACGATCGTCACGACCGCCTTCACGACGTTTGAAGTTTGATTCACCTTCAAAGCGGCGACCACCACCAAAACCACCACGGCCACCCGGGCGTTTACCGCCACCACCTTCACGACGCGGACGAGCCGGCGGTGGAGATGGCTCTAGGCCTTCAATTTCTGAAACATTCAGACGAGTTTCCAGGTAATCTTCTAGAGCACGGATCTTGCCACGTTCACGGTAAGTTGCCAGTGTAATGGCTTTACCGGTACGGCCAGCACGACCAGTACGCCCAATACGGTGTACATAATCTTCATGCTTCATCGGTAAACCGAAATTGATTACGTGTGAAATGGTTGGTACATCCAGACCACGTGCAGCTACATCAGTTGCCACTAGGATTTTAGCTCGGCCTTCACGAATACTGCGCAGACGACGGTTACGTACGGTTTGTGGCATCGCACCATGTAATGCAACAACAGAGTGACCCGCTTCAGCCAGTTCTTCAGCCAGCATGTCGGTATCTTCTTGAGTGCTTGCAAACACAACAGCCTGATCCAGAGTTTCGTCTTCTAACCAGTGAGTCAGCAGTTTTTTCTTGTGCTCAAAACCATCAGTCCAGTGTAATGTCTGGGTGATGTCAGTATTGGTTGAATGACCTGTTTCAATAGCAATACGCATTGGATCTTTCATCATGCATTCAGCAAGACGAATAATACGATCAGCAAAAGTTGCAGAAAACATTAAAGTCTGCTTGCGGTTTAGAGCAAGTTCGCTGATCGCTTCCAGGTCTTCAGAGAAGCCCAAGTCAAGCATACGGTCAGCTTCATCTACAATTAACGCATCAACTTTATCCAGTTTAATCTGGCGACGGTTTACCAGGTCAAGCAGACGGCCTGGAGTGGCCACTACAACCTGCGCACCTTTTAACTGCTGGATTTGTTTACCAAAAGGCATACCGCCCATGATCGCAGCAATACGTACACCTTTCATGTGACGTACCAGCGCGATTGCATCTTGACAAACCTGCTGGGCTAATTCACGAGTAGGCGAAATCACCAGAATATTCGGTTGAGTCACTGCACGCATACGTTCTTTAAATGGCAGGAAAGTATCTTGATCAGCAAGAGCATTTAATGTTGGCAGTAAGAATGCCGCAGTTTTACCAGAGCCAGTTTGGCTTGAAACAAGAAGGTCTTTACCTTCTAAGGCAGCAGGAATCGCCTGTTCTTGTACAGCAGTTGGCGCTGTAAAGCCCAAGTCTGTCAGTGCTTGGGTAAGAGATTCATGTAAAGAAAATTCAGCAAAAGTTTTGCTCATAGAGAGTGTTCACCCTGTTTTGGGTGCTCCATTTAATAAATACAAATATGGACATCGGCACAAAGCGGCACAGCGACTAGAAGCTGAAAAAATATAGAATTCAGCAGCGATCCGAATAACGACGATGTGGATTAAACGCACGCATGATTACGGCCGCAACCTGAAAGAATCGCTTAAGCGATTGGGGCGCGAGGAATAGTCCTCTCTATGGACAGTACGCGCATACACAATGATTAGAAGAGAATGTTCAGGTAATGAACGGAAATTTAAGTGCGTGACAGCATGATACCAGAAACATTTTAAAAAGTAATCATTTTTTTCGATTAAATCTAAAACAAAGAGCGGTTTTAGCAGTAATTGGCTCATTTTTAAGTTAATTTAGATTATTTTTTATACACTCAATTTTTAAAAAATCTTAATTCAGTATTTGTAGAAACTTGTATAGAAAAATAAACCTTAATATATACATCGTACCAGTAAGTAAAAAGCCCTCAATTGAGGGCTTTTTAAACGTTATTGCAGAGTTTATTTAGCTGCATCGCCCCAAGCAGGAACTACAGTTTGCATCAACGGTTTTAACATTTTCATTGAAGATGCCAAGACCTGTCCATTTGACATGGATTCAGAACCACCACGCGCATCCACTACAGTACCCCCCGCCTCTTTAACCAAGAGCTCACCTGCTGCAATATCCCAAGGCTTCAGGCCAACTTCAAAAAAGCCATCAAAGCGGCCAGCAGCCACATAAGCCAAGTCGAGCGCAGCAGAACCGCCACGGCGAATTTGTGCACCAGCTTTAGTCACAGCCAGCAAAGAAGCAAAATGCTGCTCGGCATAAGATACTACTTCACCAGCACGCTGAGTACGGTAAGGATGACCTACTGCCAGGAAGGTATTGTCCAGGCTGTCCTTAACATTTACACGAATGCGGCGCTGGTTCATCATTGCTCCGCGGCCACGGCTGGCAGAGAATAACTCATCTTTTACCGGATCGTAGATTACGCCATGCTGGGTAATCCCTTTATGCTGAACCGCAAGAGAAATACAGAAATGTGGAAAACCATGAATAAAGTTTAAAGTTCCATCCAGCGGATCAATCACCCAGCACCAGTCGGCATCGTGACCTTTTCCTTCCTGAAGACCGAACTCTTCACCCAAGAAACTATGATTTTTGTAACTTTTACGAAGTGTATCGATAGTTAACTGTTCCAGATAACGGTCTACACGCGTTACTGGACCATCAATTCCTTTTTCTTCCACTTGTAGATCGAGCTTATGACGATTTTGATGCGCTTTTAAAAGCTCTTGACCAACTGTTTGAGCCGCACGCGCAGCCATCACCACCATAGGTTCCATTGAACACCCACTACAGAATAGAAAAATTTTGACAAAGAATAGTGCATAAAAGCGCATTCATTTTATCAAATGAATGCGCTTTTAGGGAGAAAATGTTGTTAAATTTTAGAGCCTGTTTTACGGATGTAAAGTCAGCTTGGCCCAGCACTGTGCAATCGAGCGCTGAATACCGAGTGCATCGAGGCCGCTTTCCTCTAACATTTGCGCATGAGAAGCCTGTGGCATAAAGCTGTCTGCCAGCCCCAGATTTAACACTGGCTTCACAAGAAGAGCCTCGGCCAAGAACTCATTAACAGCACTACCTGCGCCGCCCATCACTGCATGTTCTTCTACAGTTACAAATAATGTGGTCTGTCCGGCCAGCTGTTGAATAATTTCTTCATCTAGCGGTTTCACGAAACGCATATTGACTACACGAACACCAAGTTTGTGCGCAGCGGCCAGTTCCTGTCCTGCTTCGAGTGCAGCCTGTACCCGGCTTCCAAACGCCAGAATACTGATCTGCTGCTCATGATGCGGATTAAACTCAGCCAGTAATTCAGCACGGCCAAGCTCCAGCAAACTCATTTCCTGCTGAACATTTACACCTAAGCCTGAACCCCGTGGATAACGTACCGCAGCAGGTCCTGGATAGACATAGGCTGTATGTAGCATCTGACGGCATTCATTCTCGTCTTTAGGTGCCATAATGATCATGTTTGGAATAGTCCGCATATAAGCATAGTCATAAGCCCCTGCATGGGTTGGACCATCTTCACCTACCAGACCGGCCCGGTCAATTCCAAAAGTAACATCCAGATTCTGTAATGCGACATCGTGAATCAGCTGATCATAACCGCGTTGCAGAAAAGTAGAATAAAGGGCCACGACAGGCTTGAGGCCTTCACAAGCCATACCGGCAGCCAGCGTAACGGCATGCTGCTCTGCAATTGCCACATCAAAAAAGCGTTCCGGATAGTCCCGAGCAAAATCAACCATACCCGAACCTTCACACATGGCAGGCGTGATTGCCATGAGACGCTTATCTTGCGCTGCCTGATCGTATAACCACTGCCCAAAAATCTCTGAATATTTAGGTGGGGCCTTTTTAGTCGCCAAGGTTGGCTGGGCAGGCAACTTGCTAATAGCATGATAAGTAATCGGATCAGCTTCGGCAGGTATAAACCCTTTTCCTTTCTTGGTATATATGTGAACCAGACGTGGACCTTTGCGTTTTTTCAGGGCATTAAACACCTGAACCAGCTGGTCGATATTATGACCATCAAAAGGACCAAAATAGTCGAATCCGATAGCTTTGAACAGGTTATCAGCCGCACTGGTCGCTGATTGATGCAGACGTGAATTATAAATCCACTGTGGGTGCGGCTGTACATAAGCCTCACCATTTTCATCAACATTGACAAATTGTCCTTTTTCCCAGATTGCAGCCAGATGTTTGGCAAAACCGCCAGTACTTTGTGAGATTGACATGTCATTGTCATTGAGCACTACGATCAGATCAGCATCATGAGCCACTGCGTCATTCATGGCTTCAAAAGCCATGCCCGCAGTCATGGCACCGTCGCCCACCACACATACCACTTCACACGGATTGTTTTGATAACGACGTGCAAGTGCCATACCCAGGCCGGCAGAAATTGCTGTGGATGAATGTCCCACACCAAAAGTATCGAATTCAGATTCATCTCGTGCAGGAAAGGCTGCCAGACCATCTTTGGCACGAATTGTAGTAATTTGTTCGCGCCGGCCAGTCAGTACTTTATGCGGATAGGCCTGATGACCTACATCCCAGATCAAGCGGTCATCTGGGGTATTAAAGCAGTAATGCAGGGCGACGGTCAGTTCAATTACCCCCAGGTTTGCACCAAAGTGCCCGCCACTTTGTCCGGCCGCATATAAAATATATTGACGCAATTCATCTACAACCTGAGCCAGTTGTTCTTGGCGAAGCTCACGTAATTGTTGCGGATGATCAATACCCTCTAACAAGGAGATTACGGGGCGTTGAGTGGGAATTTCGGTATACAGCATATGTGGCAAAGCCTTCTAAAGCCGGGCAAATCTAAGCTAGGTAAACGGGTTAAATCGATAAATTATCGAAAGAAATCACCTTCCATCAGCCACATTTCTAGCGACGTAATTTCGAGCATTATCTCATAGGGCGTTGTTTAGTGCACAGGATTATCCTGAATAATCTTACTATTTATCAACTATTATTGTGTGCTTTCTACAAAAAAGAAAATCTTATCAATAATTTCAGTATCGCAATTCTACCAATAGCCGAGCATTAGGCTATACTTTAGCGATTTTCTATGACAAAGACGAGCTGAGCTGTGCCGATTGAATTTGTTGCCACATCCAAATTACCCACCAAGTTTGGTGAGTTCAAGATCAGTGTATTTCAGGATCCGGATACCGGTGAGGAACATGTGGCACTTTCCAAAGGGCTGGAAACTCCGCCAGATGGCCCGGTGCTGGTCCGTATTCACTCTGAATGTCTTACTGGAGATGCCTTTGCATCACTTAAATGCGATTGCGGTCCACAATTACAGGCGACCCAGCAGTTAATCAATGAAGCAGGTCAAGGTGTGATCTTGTATTTGCGTCAGGAAGGACGCGGGATTGGCCTGACTAACAAGATCCGTGCCTATGCCCTGCAGGATCAGGGTCATGATACTGTCGATGCCAATTTAATGCTAAATCTGCCCGCAGATGCGCGTCATTATGATATGTGTCCAATTATGCTTAATCATCTTGGAGTTAAACAGGTACGTCTGATCACCAATAATCCATTAAAGATTAAAGCGCTGCAGGATCAGGGTATAAACGTGGTAGACCGTATTCCATTAACTGTGGGCTTAAATCCATTTAATGAAGAATATTTAAAAACTAAACATAAGCGTATGTCACATCTTTATAAAAAAGATGACTTCTAATTCACTTTCTTTAAACCAGATAAAATAAAAACTTAAGGGATTTTTTCAATATTATTAGAAAAAATCCCTTACTTTTTCTATGTCTTTATGCTTTGATGTGATTAACCTTTTTTATTTCTCCCTCGAGGGTCATCATGCAGAATCCAACTTCAGCTGATATTCAACGTGTTCGTGAATTTCTTCTTGATCTGCAGGCACGTATCTGTGCCGGGTTAGAGCAGCGAGAACAGGCCGGCGGCGGAACGGCGCAATTTGTAATTGATGACTGGGAGCGCCCTGAAGGTGGTGGTGGGCGCTCGCGCGTATTGCAAAATGGCGAAGTGATTGAAAAAGGTGGAGTGATGTTCTCTCACATCAATATCTCCAGACTTCCAGCATCAGCTACCGAACGTCATCCTCAAATTGCAGGTGCCAAAGCACAGGCTCTAGGCGTATCACTGGTCATTCATCCTAAAAATCCGAATGTCCCAACCTCACATGCAAATGTCCGTCTGTTTATTGCTGAACCAGAAGGCCAAGATCCGGTTTGGTGGTTTGGTGGAGGATTTGACCTTACTCCTTTTTATCCAGATGATGAAGATGTACGGGCTTGGCACCAGAAAGCCCATGATCTCTGCCAGCCTTTTGGTGAAGAGGTATACACCGAACATAAACAATGGTGCGATGACTACTTTTACCTGAAGCACCGTGACGAACAACGCGGAGTAGGAGGCCTGTTTTTTGATGACTTAAACCAGTGGGATTTTGAAACCTGCTTTAAATATATACAAGCTGTAGGTAACGGTTACCTTGAGGCGATTTTACCAATTTTTCAAAAGAACCAAGAAAAACCTTATACTGAAGCACAGCGTGAATTCCAGCTGTACCGTCGTGGTCGCTATGTTGAATATAATCTGGTCTATGACCGTGGCACTCTGTTTGGCCTGCAAACTGGCGGACGAATTGAATCCATTCTGGTCAGTTTGCCAAATCTGGCCGCTTGGTCATATCGCCCTGAATGGGAACAGGATTCGCCAGAAAAACGCCTGACTGATTATTATTTAAAACCTCATGACTGGCTGAATGAATTGCAATAATATTCAGCATTTAAAGTATGGGAGCTGCTTTATTTAAAGCAGCTTTTTTATGCAATTTTAAATTACATCTTTGCACTTTGTTAAACAGCTTCACATAGTGTTTCATTCATTAGCATTTTAATACTTATAAATTAAAAAATATCAGGTACACTTTATGTACTTGGTCAGGCTATTGATCCTGATTATAGATCAGTTCTCTTGGTGCATATTTGCATGTTTATGAAGAGAATACATTAGCCTATTTCTTTAGGCCCGGTTGTCGCTCTTACCTATGAAAAGGTAATGATATGTCTGCCGAGTTATACCGCTACTATTAAACAGGTTATCTTGAGCAAAATAATGTTAAGAAAATCAAATAATCATACTGTGATTTTGTCATGGTGTATTTTCTCTATTCTTCTATGTTCCATCGCTGTAACAATTGTCTCTGATAATACGATCTCAGATGGCGTATCCATAACAGTCAGTGTGATTGCTGGTATTGCACTGGCTTTAAGTCTGGTTACGGTCCTCATTGATGTTATCCGCTCGATTTGTGATCCTTGAGTCAGCTTAAGGATTTTATTCATTTTCAGCTTTCAGTTTTGATTGAAACCGTTTTTAACTTCAGTGGGCAAAAATTACTGATTGACGTATATTGTCTGCATTTCATTTAATGGATACTGTGAGATGAATCAGCAGTTTGCCGTCATTGGTAACCCGATTGAGCAGTCCCGCTCTCCTGAGCTTCATCAGGCTTTTGCCCAGAAAACTGGCATTCATCTAAATTATGTCAAACAACTGGCAGCACCTGATGCATTTAAAACTTCGGTTAAAGCTTTTTTTACACAAGGCGGCCGAGGCATGAATGTGACGGTACCTTTTAAGGAAGAAGCATTTGCCTTATGTGATGTACTGACTGAACGTGCCAAGATTGCCAAAGCAGTCAATACGTTATGGCGGGGAAAAGACCAGCTATATGGAGACAATACCGATGGGCAGGGCTTAGTGGCCGCCATTACTGCTTTGGGCTGGCCACTAAAAAATAGTCAAATTCTGATTATTGGGGCAGGTGGCGCTACTCGCGGTGTGATATATCCTCTGGCTCAGGCAGGTGCCAGAAAGATTGTTATAGCTAACCGTACCTTAAGTCGTGCTGAACAGCTGGTTCAGGATTTGCAGCAAGCCGTACCACAAACCACGTTACAGGCCATGGCATTAAACGAACTGAGTGGAAACTTTGACTTAGTGATTAATGCAACTTCAGCCAGTTTAACTGGTGAAGCACTGGTTCTACCTGAAAGTCTGAGCTTTCACTATGCCTATGAGATGGCTTATGGCAAAGCTTCAAGCTTTCTGGACCAAGCCAAAGCACGCGGAGTAAAGTATGCCGATGGGTATGGCATGCTAGTTGGACAAGCAATTGAATCATTTTCAATCTGGCACGGTGTTAAACCAGAATTGCAGGATTTTCTAGATTAAATATAAAAAGAACCTCAACTGAGGTTCTTTTTATAATAGAGAATTAAACTGCCTTATTTAACATGCTGCTTTAATTTTTGATAAGTCTCTTGGTATAAATCGAAGTCAATATAATCGGCCTGATCTAAAGTCAGCTGCTGAATACTTTTTACTGAAAGATTATTCTGGGTAGTGTCTTTATATGCACGCACCAGTACTGTTGCGGCTGCTTTCAGAAAGGGACGGCTAGCTGGCTCAACTTCATATTCCTCATCAAAACGCTGTATATAATACTGAATAAAGAGAGCTTGGGGCTGTTTGTACTGGGTTGCCAGCTTGTTCCAGTTTTGACGGTCTTCAGCATCTGTAATCACTTCCGAGACCATTTTGTCTACGCTTTTACCCAAAACCTCATCAAACTGGATACTTTCCTTGAGCTGATGTTTTTCCTGCAAGATTTTAATTTTTGCCAGTTCTTGTGTATCTGGTGTGTTCTGATCAGCGTCCTGATAACGATACGCATAAACCTGAGAGATTTCTTGTAATGCCTGCGGACTGTAATTATTCAGCAGTTCTGGCTGTTGAACTGCCAGTTCCATCAGGAAAATAGTCTGATAAGTTTGCTGGTAAGAGTGAGTACGTGCGTAAGTCTTTTCTGCCAGCTTATGTACCTGCTGCTCAAAATCAGGCATTTCATTACGAGTATGGGTTCTGGATGACTCGTCTTCACCCATAGAGCGCCCTAATCCTTTAATCAGGTTTTCAAACATTGAGCCTTTACTGACTTCTTCAATCGACTTGGCATTACGCAACTGGGCACGGTCAATTTTGGTAGCATTACCATAATTTAAAATATCCATGTCAGCTTTTATATTTAGTACACCATATTTTTGTGTTGTGTACTGCAAGCCATATTTAATCTGTACTACCCGGCCCTGCTGGTCTAGTCCAACATCCACCTGTAATGGTGTCTGCCGATGAAGCCCCTTCATTGCCTGCTGTATATCGGATTGGTGATTCTTCCATAAACCGGTAAATTCCTCAGCTGTAGTCAACTGCTGTTTTTCATAAGGGAGAAATACCTTCTGTAAATTCAGCAAAGCTTCATTGAGACTATAAAGTGTTCCCTTATCTTTTACATTTTTTTGAAAAACATCTAAACCATACTCATTTCGACAAGCATTCAGCTGCCCCATAGCAACCTGCTGAGGCTGTTGAAGCAATGCTTGACATTCCTCTTTGGTTAGGTAACCGCTCGCTTCCTCTTCAGCCGCTGTATACGTCTGCTCTTTAGCAGTATCTAAACGTCCAGAATCTTCTGTCAGTTGGGCTGCATCTCTGCAGTTCTTGTGGCTGTCCGTTATACAACTGGTTTCAACAGCACTGTCTGTTGCCATATCAGGATGTTGTAACTGGTTCAAGTGCTCATTAACCAACTGGGTTAATAATACACGTGACTGGTAAGCTTCTGTTTCGGCGCTACCACCTATTTCAGAAGATAAAATATCCAGTTCTACCTTGTGTGAAAAGTCATCCTTTTCTCTAGCAGCATCGGTTGCTATTTGATTGTCTTTAGACTGTACTGGCATACCTAAGACGGTATGAGATAAGTACCCTTTGTTGAGCTGACTAAACAGACTTGATTGTAAAGAAATAGCTTCAAGAGTGGTATCTAACCGGACTTTCTCAACCAGGCCTTGTTGACGGTCTTGAGCCGTTAGAGCGAGCGAATGTATCTGTTGCGGCTCTGCTAGCAAGTAAGCGACTGCATTCATCTGCTTAATGTACTCAGCCAGTTCTTGCAGGTTTACTCTATTGATATCACTTTTATATTTGGAAAAGTCAATATAGGTAAAGCTGCTCTGACTGTCTTGATTGACCAGATAAGGCATAAGCGCAAAATAATTGCTATAGAACTTATAATCTTTAAAGTCCACGACCATTGGAATTTTGGCTTGTACCAGCAGAGTCGGTTTTTTATAGGTTGCCGTTAGATTAAGAGACGCCAGTTTCTGGCGATAATGTACTGAACCAGCATAATCAAACTGAATATTACTCAGCAGATTTAACGCCCAAACATCAAACTGGCGCCCGGAAACTGTACTCGCTGCTCTATAACGATCAGCTTCCTTGTCCATCGCCTGATAAAGTTGCTGCTTTTGTTGTGTTGTAAGAGAAATATGCTGTTTCTTTAAAAACTGGTCAATCTGCTTTTGCAATGTGTGGTCGAACCGATCCGATTTCTTCTGTTCTTCCTGAGTTTTAGTTATATCTTGTAACGCAGATGCTTTTACTAAGAATTGGCCACGATAATCATAGCTCGAGGTTTCAAGCATGGAATTAAGACCATGTATCGCGCGCTGTCCAGCACTTTTAGCAGCATCTGGACTGGTTTTAATGACATGCTGTGTACACGCCCCCAGACTTAAACCTAACAGGCACAAGGTTAAATATTGTAATTTCATGAGGTTTTTCTAAACACCTTATTTATTTATAATTTAAACTAAAAAAACTGCAAATTAATCTGTACAGATAATCCAGCTTATTTTAACAAGCTCAAGTCCTTTTAAGATTGGCAATTGTGCTTAGATTAGCTTTTCTGACATTTTAATTTTGCTGTCATATCAATGTATTTTTATAGAATTTATGAATAATTGAATACATACATCAGATAATCCAAAACAATTTCTAGATTAGGATTAAGACCCATGCCAGCATATAAAGCTCCCCTTCGTGATACACGCTTCTTGATGAACGAAGTTTTTGATTATCCAGCCCATTACCAGACTTTATCCAATGGTGAACTGGCTGATAGTGATACCGTCGACATGATTCTAGAAGGTGCAGCAGATTACTGTGAAAATGTAATTTCCCCCCTGTATCAAACCGGCGATGATGAAGGCTGTCACTGGAACAACGGTGAAGTCACTACCCCTAAAGGCTATAAAGAAGCATATGACCAGTTTGTACAAAGCGGCTGGCAGGGATTGTCTTATCCGGAGCAGTATGGTGGACAGGGTCTCCCTATGTCACTCAATCTGATCAAGTCGGAAATGATGGGCACAGCCAACTGGGCGTTTACCATGTATCCGGGCTTAAGCATGGGTTGCATGAATACTATTTTGCAATTCGGGACTGAAGAGCAGAAAGATATTTACATGCCACCTCTGGTTGCAGGTACCTGGTCAGGGACCATGTGTTTGACTGAGCCCCAGTGCGGTACCGATCTGGGTCAATTAAAGACTAAAGCTGAACCTCAGGCTGATGGTACCTATAAAATAACCGGTACCAAAATCTTTATTTCTGCGGGTGAACATGACCTGACTGAAAATATTGTACACATCGTGCTTGCTCGTCTGCCAGATGCACCTGCGGGTACAAAAGGTATTTCACTGTTCATCGTACCGAAGTTCCTCCCAACTGCTGAAGGAAGTATCGGTGAGCGCAATGCAGTGAACTGCGGTTCAATTGAGCACAAGATGGGTATCAAGGCCTCTGCAACAGCAGTACTCAACTTTGATAATGCTACCGGTTATCTGATTGGTGAACAAAATAAAGGGCTACATGCCATGTTTACCTTCATGAATACTGCCCGGATCGGGACAGCGGTTCAGGGTATTGCACATGCTGAACTTTCATTCCAAGGCGCACTGCCTTATGCCAAAGAGCGCATGTCAATGCGTGCCCTGTCCGGTAAAAAAGATCCGGAAAAAGTTGCTGATGCGATTATTCATCATGCTGATGTACGCCGTATGCTACTAACACAAAAAGCTATTGCCGAAGGTGGCCGTGCCATGATTTATCATGCTGCACAGCTTGCCGATAAAATGACAGATGCCCTTACCCGCGGTGACAATGCTGAATATGAAGAATACGATGATAAACTCGGTTTTTATACGCCTATTTTAAAAGGCTTTCTGACCGAACTTGGTCTTGAAGCAGCTAACCATGGTATGCAGGTCTTTGGTGGTCATGGTTATATCAAAGAATGGGGCATGGAGCAGATCGTTCGTGATGCACGGATTGCCACCTTGTATGAAGGTACAACCGGTGTGCAAGCACTGGATTTGATTGGCCGTAAAGTTTTGCTGTCTTCTAAAGGTAAAGTCGTTCGTGATTATACCGCTGAAATTTTAAAATTCAGTGGCCGTCATGCACGCAACAAATATATGCGCCGTTTTGCCTGGGACCTGACTAAAATCTGTGCTCAGTGGAATGCTCTTACTGTACGTATCATGCTGGCTGCACGTAAAGACCGGGATATTGTTTCAAGTGCCTCTTTTGATTATCTCATGTTCTCTGGATACGCCATGATGGCTTATTTCTGGGCCCAGCAGGCTGCAGTGGCTTCAGAAAAACTTGAATCGGGTGAAGGTAAAGAAACTCCTGAATTCTATAAAGCTAAAATCAAGGTTGCAGACTTCTATTTCGAACGTATGCTGCCACGTGCACAAGGCCATGCTGAAGCCATGGTGAATCCTTCACGTACCATGACTTCTCTGGCAGCTGAACATTTCAGCTTTGACTACTAAGCTCATCATTTCAACATAAGATATTCTTTAAAAAGAGCGCTTAGGCGCTCTTTTTAACTTCAGACTATTATTGATTCTAAATTATTCCAAGTCTTAAAACTCTACTGCATCTTTGACCAGTTTATAGGGCTGTTCAGGTAATGGATGCTGCTGTATAAAAGTCTGTATTACCCGCTGATCATTAGCATGCAAGGTCTTATAGAGATTCATGACCAGATTCTGCTTGGGATCAACACGATAATAAAAATTGACCCCTTCAGCCAAGTGCACAATAATTTCATTCTTAGCCTGATCAACAGACCAGTGATCTTTGCGATAAAAACGGCGCTGCGCTATATCAGGCCTGTCTACGCCAGGTTGCACCCGGCCAAATGTAGCGATCATACGGTGGGCACTGCCGTCAGGCAGCAAATTTAAAATATATTCTGCCCTTCCTTTGCCACAATTTACAAAAGCATCCTGACAGGGAACCTGCGTATAGTAACGTCCTGCATACTGTAAATTTGTACTGCGTACTTCTTCATTCTGCTCATTTTGCAGTACTGGCAAAGACGCACGGCCTGCAACCTCAGTCAGTTTTCGGCCTGTCACCAAACTTTCATCAGTATAATTTATATTATTCAAAGAAGGGAGCTGACCCTGACTTAGAGGTGAGCTTTCCCGTGTTTCTGACTGCGAGAGATCACAGCCACCCATCAATGCGCCTAATAACACAATGGTACAGACTCTGGCTAGAACAGGCATTTTTCTATTCATCACTCACTTGTTGGTCCGACGACATTCGGCTTATACAGGCCAATAAATGTATTTTCAATACACTTTTATCATTAAAATCAGGCGTTTCAATACCATTGTCGCTCAAGTTAAATTAAATACTCAAAAGAGTAGAGAAGGCATACCAATAAAAATAAAGTCGACTTCCTGAGTTGGAAATAACTTTAAGGGTATTTTAGTGGTCAAATTATAGAAATTTGAACTCCTGCTTACATAACTTAACCAAGTTACTGAACATACGTCTTTAAAAGGTATTCATTCATCACTATATAAATATTGAGGGTAATGATTGTTTCGTTATCAGATTTATTTTTTACAGCGAGGAGACTTCGATGTCAGATTCTGGCTTATATCGTTCTAACCGACAAAACATGATTGCCGGCGTAATGGGCGGTATTGCAGAACGTTTTGGCTGGAATGCCAATCTGCTGCGCATCATTTTTGTCTTGATCTCGATTATGAGTGCAGCTTTTCCTGGAATTCTGGTTTATCTGATTTTATGGCTATTAATGCCTAAACGTGATTATCATCTGGATGCATCGCCACAAAATTATCAGCAGCCAGTACGTACTGTTTATGATGAACATAAGGTGAAACGCTAAATAGCTCTCCTCTCTAACCAGTTTGGTCGCTACGGTTGTGCCCCTAGACAGCCGTAGCCTTCTTATTTATCTATAAATTATGGTTTCTGGCGCAAATGCAGAATTTCTTGCTGCATGGCTGCAATCATATCTGCCCGGCTAATAATTCCAATTAACTGTTCTGCTTCAACTACAGGTATATAGTTAAAAGATTTCTCTACAAAATAGGGCGCCAAATCTTGAATTGGCTGTTCAGGGTGAACTGTCACCACCTTACGGTTCATAATCTGTTTTACCAGATACTCCCATGATGCCCGGTAATCTGCACCGCGCTTAAACCACTCGACCACATCATATAACGCAAGTGTACCCACCAAATGCTCTGAGGCATTCACTACGGGCAGACTCATTAAATTGACCTGTTTGAACTTGTCTAAGGCTTTATGAATATCATCGTTTTCATGCAGCACAATGACGTCACGGCTCATAATATCACGACAGTGATAGTGTAAAACTATGCGTTCATTTGCCCGTTCTTGGGCTTCTAGAATAATTTTTTCCAAGTCATACTGACTGATATCAAGAAGCTCGGTCTGATGCTCAAGTGCCTGCTGGATATCCTGTGGCTGAATGGTCACCTTCTGGGTAGGCGTCGGGTCTTTGGAACGCTCATTTACCTGCCGTGGATGAGGATAATGCTTCCCTAACAGACGATTAAAAAAAATAGCAAAACCCAGCAATAAAACCGAATTTAGTAACACGGGATAAAATAAAAAATGATAACCTAGATGATGTATACCCTCGCCACCCAAAACTGCCGTAATTGCTACAGCTCCGCTAGGCGGATGTAATGAATCTGTAGTCATCATCAAGAAAATAGATAGGCCAACGGCCAAGCTAAACGCAGAAGTAAGATCAGGAATCCATAAAGCACAACTGACACCAATTAATCCGGCAATGGTATTGCCCACCACCATGTTCCAGGGCTGCGCCAGTGGACTGGCCGGCACTGCAAATAATAAAACCGAGGAAGCACCCATAGGCGCAATATACCAGGCATTGATTCCGCCCAGTGTATACCAGCTAATAATTGATGAAATCGCCAGTCCCAGCAGAGCGCCACAACCACAGAGTAAGCGCTCTTTTAAAGGCAGCGTTTTAAAATTAGGTTTAAGGGTGTCTAGCCAAAACTGTGAATTACTCACTGCACAACCTGTTCTTGTTAGATAAAAAACAGGGCGAGTATACGCCTAAGCCTTATTAAGGTGCATTGATTTTATATCTTTACAATATTGGTTTTTTTGTAATGCAGTCACAACGCTTCTTAGCGTTACTTAACTTTTCTCGGCTTTATACTTACTTGGCTCTGTTATTTACTCATAATTGATCAGGGATTAATCAAGACTGGATGATATGAACAATAAAATCTATAGCAATACAGCTTTAATACGCTCTTTGCTTCTGGCACCGATACCAAGCCTGCTGGTGATTTTAATTTTCTCGGCAGCCGCCAATGGTGCAGGCCAGTTATCCTCTGTAGTCAGTATTCTGTTTGTAGCTGTCATGATTTATGCAGTTTACTGTATTCTAGCATTACCGTTTGCTTATGGCTTATCTCAGCTTATACAACTCAAATTTCATCTAAATCTGGGAATTATTTTAGTCGGCTCTATAAGTGTATGGTTAATTATGCTGACTTTGTTGCAGCTCATACTCAATCATAATATTTCAATGGGCTGGGAACTTTATTTAAGTGGCGGCTATTATATGATGGCCTTATTGACCGGATTCTTTTACTGGTTGCTACTTAAATATTTTGATTCACAGCCTGCCCCAGCGATTGCACATTTTAACAAGTTAAAAACCTACTGATGAATAGTTGAAGGACAGGAATTCCGCTATAGCTAAATCAGGTTTTATGCTGGTTTATTTTCTAGAATCTAGGTTTAAATACCTGTTTGGTGGAATTTTATCTGTATAAAAAAGTTGAACTGATTTTAATAATAAGCCTGGTCTGACTTGAAAATTCTGCTTTAACTCATGATTCGCACTCTTAAATAGAATTCTTTGCCACTCCCCTGCAAATTCCCTATACTTAGGGACAATTTTTTCTCATATTCTAGTGGATGCTACATGAGTCGCGCCATATCACATATTGATACATTTCAAGGCTTAATTCTTGCCTTACAAAATTACTGGGCCGAGCAAGGCTGCGTCGTATTACAACCTTACGACATGGAAATGGGTGCAGGTACTTTCCACACTGCGACTTTTCTGCGTGCATTAGGCCCTGAAACCTGGAATGCGGCTTATGTCCAGCCATCACGCCGTCCTAAAGATGGACGTTACGGTGAGAATCCAAACCGTTTACAGCATTATTACCAATTCCAGGTAGTGCTGAAGCCTAATCCGGATAATATCCAGCAGCTTTATCTGGATTCATTAAAGGCTATTGGTATTGATACGCTAACACATGATATCCGTTTTGTAGAAGACAACTGGGAATCTCCAACACTTGGCGCTTGGGGCTTGGGCTGGGAAGTCTGGCTGAACGGTATGGAAGTGACACAGTTTACCTATTTCCAGCAAGTTGGTGGCGTAGAGTGCTATCCGGTTACAGGTGAAATTACTTACGGTCTTGAGCGTCTGGCCATGTACCTGCAAGGTGTAGACTCGGTTTATGATCTGGTCTGGACTAAAGGCCAATTTGGTACGGTCACTTACGGCGATGTGTTTCACCAGAATGAAGTAGAACAGTCCACTTATAACTTCGAATATGCGCCAGTTGAAAAACTATTTGAACTGTTTGATTTTTACGAAACTGAAGCCAGCCGTTTAATGGAAGCAGAACTTCCACTGCCGGCATACGAACAGGTGATCAAAGCTTCACATAGCTTTAACCTGCTTGATGCACGTGGTGCGATTTCTGTGACTGAACGTCAGCGCTATATTTTGCGTGTACGTACACTGGCCCGTGCCATTGCACAGAGTTATGTACAGGCCCGTGCCAAACTAGGCTTCCCGATGGCCGAGCCTCATCTGCGTGATGAAGTCTTGGCCCAGCTTAAAGCTCAAGCGGAAAATGATGCTGCTCAGGCAGAAAAATCAGCGGAGAACAAATAATGTCTAAACATACAGTTTTATTTGAACTTGGCTGTGAAGAACTTCCTCCAAAAAGCCTGAAGACCCTACGAGATGCCTTACTGGCAGAAACAGTGAAAGGTTTAAAAGATGCTGGTCTAGCCTTTGATTCAATCGAAGCTTATGCTGCCCCACGTCGTTTAGCCCTTAAAATTGTGAATGTCGATGGTGCACAAGCAGATACACAGAAGCGTTTTGATGGTCCTGCGGTTCAAGCGGCTTATGACGCTGAAGGCAAACCAACCAAAGCTTTAGAAGGCTTTATGCGTGGTCAGGGTATCAGTATTGATCAAGTATCAACATTCCAGGCAGGTAAAGTTGAAAAGGTCTGCTACTTAAAAGATGTAAAAGGTCAGAGTCTGGATGTATTACTGCCACAAATCCTGCAAACTGCTTTAGATCATCTGCCTGTGGCAAAACGTATGCGCTCAGCAGCCAGCCGTACTGAATTTGTACGGCCAGTCAAATGGGTAGTATTACTAAAAGATGATCAGGTCATTGATGCTACTATTCAGGACCATACAGCCGCTAATGTAACCTATGGTCACCGGTTCCATGCACCAGACGCAATTACACTTGCAAATGCTGATGCCTACCTGGATGCACTGCGTGCAGCTAAAGTCGTAGCTTCATTTGAAGAACGTCAAGCCATTATTGACCAGCAGGTAAAAGCTCTCGCTGATGAAGTCAATGCAATTGCCATTGTACCGGCTGACTTGCGTGATGAAGTAACTGCACTGGTAGAATGGCCGGTGGCTCTGCGTGCCAGCTTTGAAGAGCGTTTTCTTGCCGTTCCACAAGAAGCACTGATCACGACCATGCAGGATAACCAGAAATACTTCTGTCTGGTCAACAGCGACCACAAGCTTCAGCCTTATTTTATTACCGTATCGAATATTGAGTCAAAAGACCCGAAGCAGATTATTGAAGGTAATGAAAAAGTTGTTCGTCCACGTCTTTCAGATGCTGAGTTCTTCTTTTTGCAGGATCAGAAACAGCCGCTGGCTTCACGTTCAGAAAAACTGGCTAACATGGTATTTCAGGCACAGCTTGGCACCTTATGGGACAAGACTGTACGTATCGCAATGCTGGCTGTGGAACTGACCAAGTTTACAGGTGCACAGGTTGCTGACGCTGAAAGAGCCGCCATGCTGTCTAAATGCGACCTGACTTCCGAGCTGGTAGGTGAATTCCCTGAGCTTCAAGGGATTGCAGGGACATACTATGCCCGACTTGAGGGTGAAAACGATGAAGTCGCTGAAGCGCTTGGCGAGCAGTATCTGCCAAAATTTGCAGGTGATGTTTTACCAAAAACCAAAACAGGCACTACGATTGCACTGTCCGACCGTCTGGATACGCTGGTAGGTATTTTTGGAATTGGGCAGGCTCCTACAGGTTCAAAGGACCCGTTTGCACTTCGCCGTTCGGCAATTGGTATCTTGCGCCTGATTATTGAAAATAATCTCGATGTAACGATTGAAGCACTGGTGAACTCTGCCCTGCATGCCTATGGCGCGCTGATTACTGATCCGAATAAAACCCGTAGTGATGCAGTTGCCTTCCTTGAAGGCCGTTACCGGGCCAAATATGAAGACCAAGGTGTTCAGGTAGATGTCATTCAGGCAGTCCAGGCGATGTCACCTGCTTCTCCGCTTGACTTTGACAAACGTGTTAATGCCGTTAACCATTTCCGCAATCTGCCTGAAGCTGCTGCATTGGCTGCTGCAAACAAGCGTGTTGCAAATATTCTGGCGAAAGAAGCTGCACCTGAAGGTTCAGTGGTTGAAGCGAACCTGGTTGAAGATGCTGAAAAAGCATTATTTGCTGAACTTGCGAAAATTACGCCTGTGGTTGAGCCATTATTTGCTGCCAAAGACTACACTGCTGCGTTGTCTGCACTTGCTGCTCTTCGTGTGCCAGTGGACGCGTTCTTTGACGGTGTTATGGTGATGGCAGATGATGCTGAGCTGAAAGCAAACCGTTTACGTATGCTTGCACAGCTTCGTGATTTGTTTACCAAAGTAGCTGATATTTCGGTGTTGCAGCACTAAGCTTTAATTAGTTGAAAAGTCTATAGAACCCCGCTATAAGTTAGTGGGGTTTTTATTTTTTTAAATATAATGAAATTATCACAATCGCAAAAAGTTGTAGAATTTTTAAAATCTTACCCAAATCAAAAATTTACATCACGTGAAATAGCTGAGGCTATTATTCAGCTTTTTCCTGAAGATTACGAACAAAAAAGATTAAATCATCGATTTGAATCAAATTCAGATTTTGTACAACAAATTGTTCGTGAAATTAGTAGTAATGCAAAAACTAGTATTTTAAAGGTATCGCCGCATATTCATATACGTGATCAACCTCGTCCAAGACAATTCTGGTTTGATCCTAATTCAACATATGAATTAACACGGGAAATTAATACTATTTTTAATTCTGAAAATATTGATGCTGAAGTTCACTTACCTATTATTAAATTAGATCATTTATCTGAACATGATCTTTATCCAATTCTTATTGAGTTTTTAAATTCTGAATTTAATCTAAACTGCCTTAGAATTGATGAGAAACGTTCAAAAAATTCCCGTGGTCAGAATGGAAATCAATGGCTACATCCTGACGTTGTTGCTATGCAAGCATTAGATGACCGTTGGAATGAATTAATTAGAACCTGTGTAAAACATAGCTCTGGTCAAAATGTTCGTCTATGGTCTTTTGAAGTCAAGAAGGAACTAAATAGCAGTAATATTCGTAGTAGTTTTTTTCAGGCTGTGAGTAATTCAAGTTGGGCTAATGAAGGATATTTAGTCGCAACATCAATATCTACGAGTGAGGTTGAAGAAGAGCTTCGGATGCTTTCTGCCCTCCACGGTATCGGGGTAATACTTCTAATTCCTGAAAATCCAAGTGAAAGTGAAATTTTATTACCTGCTCGTCGTAGACCAGAGGTTGATTGGCAGTCCATTAATCGAATATTAAATGAAAATTCTGATTTTAAAAATTTTATAGAACTTGTTTCTATTTACTATCAAACAGGCCGTATTCGTCCTCAAGATTGGAATAGATAATGTATGACTATAGGCATTTCACTATATATTTCATATACTCAAACTAACAACACTCAACAAGAAAGAATCATATGACATTTAAAACACTCATGTTGACGGGTCTTGCGAGTATCGCAGTTACAGCTTGTAGCTCAGCCCCAAAAATTCCTCAGCTTGATCTTGGCGTTTTACAGGAAGTACAAAATCTTGAAGTTGTTCCGGCAACTACTAACAACAAGGCAAAACTGACCAAATTCCTTGATAAATGCGTGATTGAATTTACAGGTGATATTGGTGAGAACCGTGTTGTGGAGCAGTGGTCATTTAAAGGTATGGGATTAATGAATGCCGGTTCGGCCACATTCCAGCGTGATGGCACCAGCAAAGCAGAAAAATTTAACCTGCATGATGCGAATGTTCAAAAGAACTTTGTTACCCTGCGCGATCATTTTGCCAAAGAAGCGCTAGATCAATGTAACTAGCAAACTCGCCCTGTTTTTATAAAAGATAGGGCATCCTCTATGACGTTGCTGCATAAATCGCTGTATAACCGTTTATATCTTTTTTAAATTAAAATAATTATAAGATACTGCAATATCCTTCTTTAGCGATTCTTCACAGGATATTCATTGTTTTTAAAACATCATCCGCTACACTAAAACATTCAGACCGCTCTTTAACAAATTCGAGGTCGATTCTTAATGAATATTAAAACTCCAATACTTTTGCTCATCGCTCTTATGGGCGCTGTACCACTCCTCGCCCAAGCGAATTCTACTCAGACCTCTTCACAGATTACTAAACCGGTCATACCTTATGGTGAGAACCCAAATCTGCTGCATGTATTTGCCTATAAAGCACAAGAAGGCGTAATCAATACTGCGGAGAAAGTGGGAAAGGTGACTGAAAAAAGTATCGCCAGAATTAAACCAGATGTCGACCGCGCCTGGAACAACACCAAATCTGTTGCCTCAGTTACTATTCAAAAGGTGGATCAGGGAACACAGCAGGCAGCTCAACAAGCTAACCAGAGAATCCAGAGCTCCCGAGAAGCATTGGGTGGTACACCGCAACAACCGGCGCCTATTATTCAGCAACCTCTAAGCCAGTCATCGACAGCTTCCCAAACTACAGCGCCCTCACAACCCCATTCAGGCGCTACCAGCTATGCAATCACAGAACTTTAAACTTGCGTGGGGTTAAATAAATATATTGAGCTAACACCTTTCTTTACATGCTTAACAGGCTTACACAATATTTGAGCAAAAATATTAAAAGAAATTAGCAGTATGCAACGCCCATGCTTTGGAATGGGCTGGCTGGTTAAAACTCTTTACTAATTGACCTGCCGGATAGGCTGGCCTCGTTTAAAGGCTTCAGTATTTTCAGCAAGCTGCTCTAGCATACGCTGTCGCGCCTGAACACTTCCCCAAGCAGAATGCGGTGTAATAATCAGATTTGGAATATCCTTATTCAGTAAAATATTGCCCTGTTTAGGTGGCTCAACGGTGAGTACATCGCTGGCAGCTCCGGCGATTTCACCATCTTTTAAGGCTTGGGCCAATGCTATCTCATTCACCAGTCCACCACGTGCACAGTTAATGAGAAAAGCGGTAGGTTTCATCTGTTGCAGCTCTGCTGCTCCAATCAGGTTTTGGGTCTGTTCGGTTAAAGGACAATGCAGACTCAGAAAATCAACTTGCGGCAGCAGCTCCTTTAATGGAATCCGGTCAGTCCCCCCCGGACGGCACGGTAAAGAGGCAATCTTGACCTGCATGTCAAATGCCTCTGCCAGCCGGGCTACAGCCTGTCCAAGTTCGCCATACCCTACAATTCCTAAAGTCTTTCCAGCCAGTTCAACAATCGGGAAGTCGAGCAAACAGAACTGCTCGGCCTTGTTCCATGCACCGGTCCGTACCGCACGGTCATATTTTAAAAAGGAGGTTGCCAGACTCAGCATAAGCAATAAGGTATGCTGAGCAACAGCCGGTGTGCCATAGCCCTGACAGTTACAGACCACGATGTTATGCTCACGGGCCGCACTCAGATCTACATTATTGGTGCCGGTAGCAGAAATCAGAATCAGTTTTAACTTAGGAAGCTGACGAATCAGTTCGGCATTTACTCTGACTTTATTGGTAATAATGACATCGGCATTCTGTACACGCTCCAAAATTTCATCTGGTGCAGTAACTGCATGTAAAGTCAGCTGGTCAAACTGTTGTTGAAGACGGCTGATCTCGAGATCATTTTGGTTCAGTGAATTAAAGTCTAGAAATACGGCTTTCATTGGATTCATCTCCTGCGACTCTACTCTATTTAAACAGCTCGTCCATGTTTATTCCAGAGCAATGCAAGAGATGATCCTTAGCCTACAATTTTAGTGTTAAATTTCAGGTGCCAGAAATTTGCGTTTTTTAATCACTGGTTTGTGCTGATGGCTTTTATAAAATTGCCAGGCCTCTTTTAAGACATATAGCGCGAAAGTCAGCACTACCATGACTCCCAGACCAAAAACCAGATGCGGTGTATGTACTGCACCCGCATGAGCGAAGCCAGGGAATAAAAATATTAAGCTAAACAGCAAAGATGGATAAACATTCACATCTACACTCCTTATCTTTTTTCTTTAAATTTAGGTATTTACAAAAAACCTATTACTGAATCCCGACTATAGCCCACATACAGAATAAAGCAAGTTTGTAAGATCAGGTAACTTTCCTATTTAAATTCCAGCTATTTACAGACCCAAAAAAGCCGGGCTAAACCATGAAGGCTTAGACCGGCTAACAGATTAATCTGGCCTTTAGACCACCACAAATTTCTCTGTATTTTGAACGTGTTCTACAGAAAAATGGCAATTGCCATATTCATCACAGCTCAGGTTCAGGTTTTTATAACTGAGTACATAAAAATCCGGATATTTTTTTAGAACAATCGGACTCATGTCTGGAGAAAGTGCATCTTGCTCTTTTACCAGCCGCATAATACGGCGGTCATTCATTACCACCATATAGCGCTCATTGTTCAGATCAACACTGAGCAGACCAGTTTCTTTCGCCTGTAGAGAGATCAGATACTTGTTATTGAGACTAATCGCATCCTGACTATAGCTTTCCAGCTTCTGAGTAATTAAATTAAATACCAGATAGGCCTGATGGCAGTCCTGCAACAGGCTGCGCTGCTCCTGATCATGTGGCATGTTGACTTTAATACCCAGCTTCAACAGGTCCTGCTCATTTACCTGCTTGTTGGTCAGCAAGGTTCGGGTAATCAGCTGCTTTAATTGAGCATCCAGATATTGCCCGTCGAGCTGGAATTCACCATTTTTCAGGATTTTTCCAAGTTTGGCGCTGTGTTTTGGCAGGAACCTGGCAATAACATTACGGTAATAGAATTTACTGTTCTTTTTAACCTCACGCACCTGTTTATAAAAATATTGCTGGTCCCATTCATGTGAAATAAAGTCATTTAGCAGGGTCGAGCTGGCCAGTACAGCCAAGGCATCATGGCCGGTAAACGGTAAATGAATAGTATGCAGTTGCGGAATTAGGGGCTGAATTTTTGAATAATGTTCATGATCAGCTTCAAAATATGGGTCATAAACCAGAATATACTCACTATCTGGCGCAATATCAGAGCGTTCAATCCGCATATTGGCATTCAGTTCAGCATCAAAGAACTCGCTATAACGGCGGTCATTGACTTCATCTGGATTAATGGAGTACTGCGGAACAAAAGCAATGACCCGGTTCATGCCAAGCAAGCGAGAATATTTTATCGCAGCATAACCCCCCATTGAGCCGCCATATCCAGCTACATAGTCGAACTGCGCTAAAATAGGCTGTATCTGTTCCAGCATGGCCTGCATACTAGCTGCCGGAAACCATGATTTCCGCTTGGGCATGACTCCAATAATGTTGTAGTCATATTTAGAAAGAGATTTCTCGGCATTAATTGACATACCATTAGCTTTGGTAATTAAGTCACCAAAGGAAAAAACCAGTTCACGAGAATGTCCTTTTAGAAAAATTACCCGGATATCGTCGTCTTCAAAAACTATCTGCTTGTCCATTCGCCTATGAGGCACCGTAGCGCCTACACTTCTCCTATAAAAATGAAAACAATAAGGCCTTTGCCTGAGCCAATTTGCTCAGTATCTTATTTTATCGAGGTCACTCAAATTAAAAAGCGCAAAATATGACACATTCACTACATCCTGCCGCACAAAAAGGCTTTAGTCAGGCGGCCCAACTTTATCAGGAGGTACGGCCCAGCTATCCTAAACAGGTAATTGATTGGCTAAGGAATGACCTGAATTTAAGTCAATCGTCGTATGTCGTCGATCTGGGCGCAGGTACAGGCAAATTTTTACCATATTTACAGACTTTAACTTCTCATATTACTGCGGTTGAACCTGTTGCAGAAATGCTCGCAGAGCTGGAAAAACATTATCCGGATGTTGTCGCATTACCGGGCACCGCACAGCATTTACCTTTAGGGAATGAGAGTCAGGATGCCGTACTTTGTGCACAATCTTTTCACTGGTTTGCTGATATTCAGAGCCTGAATGAAATTTATGAGGTGCTTAAACCGGCAGGTTATCTGGGACTGGTCTGGAACCAGCGTGATATTGAAGTTGAATGGGTGCGTGCCTTGGCTGAGTTGATTGCGCCATTTGAAGGAACTACCCCACGCTATCATAGTGGTCACTGGAAAGAAGTTTTTGATAACCAGTTTCTGTTTCAGCTGGAAAAGGTCAAGGTTTTATCACAAGTACAAAAAGGTACGGTAGAACAGGTGGTATCCAAACGTTTACTGTCGACCAGCTTTATTGCAGCCATGTCAGAGTCTCAACAGCGGGCCCTAAAACAGCAGTTTGAAGAAACCGTCCGGCACTATACTAACAAGCAACCTCAGGATGAAATTGAATTTCCATATGTAACTTATGCTTATAGCTTTAAAAAAGTCAGTTATAAATAACTGAAAAAATCATGTTTAAAATGAGGGAGTACATATGAATAAAACAGCCCGTCTCGCTTTACCTCTGATGTTCTGTTCAAGCCTCTTACTGGGCGGCTGCCAAAAGGAAAACCCGGAAACTGGTGATCTTTCGCAGCAACAGCAGGAAGATGCAGAAGTCATGAAACAGCTGGAAACGCCTCCAGTTAAACAATTTCCGGCTACTCCGAATGATGCTCACGATATTCAGCTACTGGAAGACTATGAAAGCCGTTTTTTAGCCATGAGTGACGAACTGGAGGAAGAACTTGGTAAAATGCGTCAGGAAGGCTCGCTCACTGAAGAATTTGAGCAGCAGCGCAAACGCGAGCATATTCAGTCAGCACGTAATATGTTGCGTGAACTGGACTTAAAAACTGAGCAGGGTCGCTATATTCAGGGATTACATGCAGAATACTGGGATAATCAGGCCAAATTACTTGAACAGCAACCTGAACAGAAAGGTAATAACAATCAGGTACAGGGCTTAGGCGATTATTTACATGCGCAAGAGCAATTGAAGCACTGGAAAAACCAGCAGCAAACTGCCAGCAAACAATCACAGCCACCATTTTCTGAACCTGCAAAACAGCAGTAAAAAAAGGCAGAGCTAAAATATATAATTCTTGGTAATTATACCTCTGAAACCCGAAAACATATATCCGACTGCATTATTCTGAAGTCGGGTATATGTTGCCTGGATTAAACTTCCTTTATTTAATTTCGTAACAACTTTAAATTTAACTTCTGACTTTCTCGATCCATTGAATCGAGTTTACTCGAAATAATTCACAAGCCCCTTCTCCCAAATCAGTTGGAGTAAGTGATGAGGTCCAGACCAAATCTTTATCCTTCACTTCAACCAACTCGCCATGTAAACGGACCAGATCACCCCGTTTCACTTTCTTAATTTCTTGGGCAATTTTAGGATTGGCTGGAATAATATGCATATTTGATACCATTTGCATGGCCTGTTTCGGTGGTACTGGAAGCTTGTCTATTTTCCAGTTCAGGAAACGGTCATATTGGTTCACACTGATACGCCGGGCAATTTCCGGCTCGGCAAACATTCCCCAACTGACTGCATAATCAATTGGGGAAAATTTGGCTTGTTCATCATGAGTATAGATTTTTGAACCTAATATACGGAAATCACCAGCGAAAGGTTTAAGTACTGCAATAGACTGATCTTTTACAGCAGGTGCCAATCCTTTAGCAATATTATATTCAGCAGAGGTCGATGCACTGGCCTGTCCTACCCATAAGCCCAGTAATACACTACATATTAAGCGTTTTGACATCAATTTCCCCGTGTAATCAGCGTGTTTCTTAACTCTATATTAGAAGAAGAAAATATGAAAAGAGTATCAAATTTTAGTAACAATCAGCATGGTTTAAGTTTGATTTTGTCTTGACTCTATTTATTTAAACGCGAGTCTAAGCGCTATACTTCATCAAAATCAATACGCACGGTCTCAAAACGTACCCGCCCGTCACGGATTGCCTGAGCAATTGCCTGCTGGCCTTTGGTTAAGCGTGCATTTCCACTTTTAATATCAATCAGCACTACTTGAATTTCATCTGCTCGGCCTTCGCCATCACGAAAGTCGGTATAGCCATCAAATACCACATAATCCACTGGGTCCCCTAAAAATTTGGCATCGCTCGGCAAATACTGGAACTCAGGCAGGATTGGAGCCAGCTGTTCGGCCATTTTACCCTTAAGGACTGCACGGCTAGTGTTTACACTGCGCTTTTGTGCATGAGTCAGTGCCTTCTGGTGTTCACGTTCTAGCTCGGCAATATACTGTTCATATTCCGCCTTGATCCGTCCATTACGTGTATTTGACAAAATGAAAGTGGCAACTACCACACCGATGCAGGCACCAATCAGCATGGCCATCCAGATTGACATATATATTCCTCATATTTCATGTGCATAGTAATGTATAGAGTCTTACAACTTTTGTCATGTGTCACATTTCTCACATAAAAAGCTGCTAAGCTAGGGTAGAGATAGATCATTGTACTAAAGTGAATGAAAACAATATTGATTGCCAACCAGAAAGGGGGCTGTGGAAAAACCATTGCAGCAATCACTTTAGCCACGGCACTCTCCCAAAAAGGTTATCGGGTCGGGCTGGCAGATGCAGATTACCAGAAGTCAGCCTTACAATGGCTAAAGCTACGACCTGAAACAGCCACGCCAATTATTGCTCTAGACTGGCGAAAAGAAAAACAGATCGGTGAAGCTCCCGCAGACCTGGACTATTTAATTATTGATGCGCCCGGTGCATTACGTGGAGAGCATGCTGAACAGCTGATCCGTGAAAGCCAGCATATTATTGTTCCGCTTCAACCTTCTTTTTTTGATATTGACAGTACCCGGCGTTTTTTAAAACATCTCCAAGAGATCAGGCGGATACAAAAAGGCAAGGTAAAAATTCTGCTGCTGGCAAACCGGATCAAGTCACCAAAAAGTAATCAGCAGGATATGCAAAGCTTTTTTCAAAAAGTTGGACAGGAACCTGTAGCCTGGATTGCAGAACGTTCAGCTTATGCCAAACAGGCCATGCAGGGGTTGGCTATATTTGATAAATATCAGAAAAATCTGCTGGTTTTACAAGCTCAGTGGCAACCGGTTCTGGATAGCATTATTGAAGATCCAACCGAGTGGTTCTGATTTTTGAGCTGCTATCCGTTCTTTTTATATCGTGTAATTTATTCACGGACCTACACCCGGCATTCATTTCCCCGGTGAGTATTTTCGGTTAATATGATTAATCGGCTATCAAAGATCAGAGAAATCAGTGCAACAATATGCTCCAACCCTACAGCGGGTTTTGTTATTTGGACTGTTTTTTATATTGGTATTTTTGGGCTTCCATGTGCTCAAATACTTTATTGTACCGGTCCTTTGGGCAGCAATTATCGCCTATATGACCTGGCCACTTTATCTGTCTATCCAGCGGATGTGCGGGCAGCGTTCAAGTATCAGTGCGTCTGTCATGATTGTTCTGATTATTCTGGTCATTGGTATTCCCCTGACCTTTGCTATTTTCATTTTGCAGCATGAAGGCCGTAACCTGTATTACGAGCTGCAACGCCAGATTTTTTCCGGTCATGTTTCTGTACCTGATTTTATCCGCGAGTTACCTATCATTGGTAAAGAAGTTACCCGGACCTTAAAAGAGCTAAATACTGACCCGCAGTCCATTACCCAAAATGTAGCTGCCTGGATCCAAGGTCATTTAGGTTATGGCCGTTTCGTCCTGAATGAAATTAGCAAAAATATTATTAAACTCTGTTTTGCGATCATGTCCTTATTCTTTTTTTACCGTGACGGACAGACTATTTTAAGACAGGTCAGTACAGCCATGGAAAAAGTAATTGGGCCACGTATCCATCATTATATGGACACTATTTCAGAAACTACCCGTGCCGTAGTTTATGGTGTGGGTCTAACTGCAATTGCTCAGGCAATCCTGGCTGGCTTAAGTTATGTAGTAGCGGGGGTGCCTAATCCAATGGTCCTGACTATTGCAACTTTCTTACTGGCATTAATTCCATTTGGTACCCCGGTCGCCTATGGCTCGGTTGCTCTCTGGCTATTTTCACAGGGACAGACGGTAGAAGCCATTGGTGTATTTGCATGGGGTGTCTGTATTGTCAGTACATCAGATAATGTTATTCGACCACTGGTAATCTCTGGTGCGACTCAAATCCCTTTCCTGCTTATCATGTTTGGGGTTCTAGGTGGAGTCGCCAGTTTTGGCCTGGTTGGTCTATTCATTGGTCCGGTAATCTTAGCCGTAATACTGGCAATCTGGCGTGAATGGCTGCATGAAACCACTGAACCCGAACCTGTGCCGGATGCTTCTTTGGCCTATGAAATCTTAAATGATGAAGAGCCGCCGAAATCACCGTAAATGATTAAAGTTAATAAACTTATACAAGACCATACTTAATGCTGATTGTGTATTGAATAGTGCTTTGCTTGAATTGGACTGCACAATAGTCACAATCAGGATGCACTGTATGTTTCCCTCCCTATTTAAAGTTAGCGCGCTTTGTGCACTGACTGCGGCGGTATCGGTAGGTTGTACTACCATGGATCATCACAATTCAGCCAAACAGCAGACCGTTACTGTACATGCTGTTTCACCTGAAGGTGTGGGTAGTAAAATCGGTACAGTTACCTTTCATGACAGTCCGCAGGGGCTTATAGTCATGACCAATCTGTCTAGTCTGCCTTCAGGTCAGCATGGCTTCCATATCCATGAACGTGGCTCATGCGAACCAGCGATGAAAGACGGAAAAATGACTGCCGCCCAGGCTGCTGGTGGACATTTTAACCCGACAGGTACAGGTCATGGTACTCCAACCACTGGTCATCTGGGGGACCTGCCCGCTGTTACGGTAGATTCCAACGGGAAAGCTAATCAGACCTTGCTAGCACCGCGTCTGACCTTGAGCCAGATCCAAGGACTTTCGGTCATGGTACATGCAGGTGGTGATAACTATTCAGATCACCCTAAACCGCTTGGTGGTGGTGGTGAGCGTATTGCCTGTGGTGTAATTAAATAGAATATAGCTCCTATAAAAAAAATGTGGACATCTCAACAGATGTCCATATTTTTTATTGCCTACTTAATGGGTATTTAATTCAGATCCTGCTGCTGACGCCGCTGCATTACTTTATTTAAAAGCATCCGTGGAAATGTAAACCAGAGCGCAATCAGTACAAGACATGCCAGACTGTATCCCAATAAATGAAACTGCTCGTAAAGCATACGAACCAGCTCAATAATAATGAAGAAGCTGAACATCAATAGCATTGATACTGCGGCTGCAACTGTTCCCTTAGAAACCTGTGATGACATCAGGGCAAACCGGTAAAGAACAGAAAAGCTCAGTCCCTCTCCAAAGCTGATCAAGGTCATTCCAATGATCAGACTCCACAAAAAATATGCTGGCCAGATCACGCCCAGAAGCAGGATAAAAGTACCGAATAGCATAATAGGCAGGCCTATAAGTACTGTTTTTCCTAATGCCAGCTTGTCGATCACTTTAATCAGTACAATATTGCCCAGGATCAGACCGCCAAGTACCGGAAACTGTGCCATGCCATATTGCAGACTGCTGAGTCCGAGTTCTTCGACCAGCATGACTGGAGAGAGTGCAATCCATAACATCAGCGGCATGCTGACCATCGGTAAAGCGAATGTTAAGCCTAAAAAATGCTTATCCTGATAAACCTTTTTGAAATCATAAAGAATATAGCTGATCGGCTGTTTAGGAATACTCTGCTTATACTCCGGCATTTTAGCTTTCAGACCAAACCAGCTTAAAAATGCCAGCAAGGCAATACCGATAAAACCCCAGTGCCAAGAAACATGGTCAATTAAAAAAGCACCCAAAATAGGGCCAAGCAAAGGTGCCAGCAAGGAGATATTGGCCATGAGTGCCATGACCTTAATCGCGTCACGCTCTTCAAAAGTTTCCTGAATGGCAGCATAGCCTACTGCGGTAATTACCGTCAGGCCAATGCCCTGTAAAAAACGCAGGGCCAGGAAAGTTTCAATACGTTGCGTCAATAAAATCAGCAGGCAGCACACTACAAAGAATAATACTCCAGAGAGCAGAACTTTTTTGCGGCCAAGACGGTCTGAAAGTGGTCCTAAAAGCCATGCAACACAGGCGCCACCCAATAGATAAAATGACATTGAAGAAGGTGCCCAGCTACTGCTGACTCCGAAGTCTCTAGTAATAGCAAGCATTGCCGGCTGGACCAGATCATTGCCGATATACACTGAAAATTCGAACAGGACCAAAGCCAATGGGAACATGAGCGTAGCGCGGCTCAATGTGGTGGTTTGAATATTTTGCATTGTTATCTACATATCTTTATCGGCTTTTAAGGCTGAGTATCATTTTTTGGGAGATAAACGTCAGCCCAATGACAAGCACTGAGTATTTAAAAATTAAGTTTTAGAAAATGCGCTTGAGAGCAGCGACTTAGAACACTGTATTCACAAAGTGTCTAGCAAGATAAAAATAATGATGTGAGATTTTATGACTTCACCAAGTACACCCACTTGGTCAAGTCAGTATAGTCTAACAGAGAATAATCTTAAATACTGTGAATTTTACAGCCGCAAAATTTATGTGTAGCAGTCTTCTTTTAAGAAAAATAAATAATTATATTTTTTACAGTGATCCACCCATTCCAGAAAATAAGGCTATATCGAGCGGATCCACCTTTAGCCGAATTATCTCTATAGATCAGTTATATATTTTCAGGGACACTGAGCAGCCTGAAAAGACTTGGTATTTTTACCACGCATGCATTGGTATGAACGTTGGGTATTTACCAGTTCCCAGTTATTTTCAATATGTTTGAAACTATAAATAGTGCGAACTGAACGGACCGAATCATCTTTTAAGCCGGTTTCAGTAACCTTTACCTGAGCTGCTGTCGGACGCTCAATATTATTAAAAAACTGGCGTATTTCTACTGTAGCAAGATCTTTGAGCAGCTCGGGACGCTCCTGTAAAACTTGCTGTATAGGTGTATCAGACTTAAAGTTCATGAGCTTGCTGGTTGTAGCGCAGCCACTCATCACGCCCAGTAACAGCGAAGATAAAATAAAAACTCTTAACATTGCATGTTCCCCTTCAGCAAAAAAAGCGTAGCCATTGTGCTACGCTTTTTTTGTTTACACTATTAAAGCTATGTAGTCTTAAAGATCAAACAGTTTGCCCGGATTCATAATACCATTCGGATCAAATACTTTTTTAAGGGCCTTCATATATTCAATCTCTTCAGCAGAACGGCTATAGTCGAGATAAGGCTTTTTGGTCATTCCAACCCCATGCTCGGCAGAAATTGAACCATCATATTTTTTTACGGTCTCAAATACATATTTGTTAACGACTTGGCATTTAGCAAAGAACTCGTCTTTACTCAGATTTTCAGGTTTTAAAATATTCAGGTGCAGATTGCCATCGCCAATATGCCCAAACCAGCAGATTTCAAAATCTGGATAATTGGCCTGAACAATTGCATCAATTTCCTTAATAAACGCCGGTACATGCGTGATCAATACTGAAATATCATTTTTATAGGGAGTAAATGGGGCAATTGACTCGGAAATATCTTCACGCAGACGCCATAGATTTTGTGCCTGGTCCAGAGTCTGACTCATCACACCATCAAGTACCCAGCCGTGCTCCATGCAATGTTCAAAGATTTCCATTGCCTTATCCATGATTGGCTCATAAGGTGCTTCAAACTCAAGCAGAACATAAAATGGGCACTGGCTTTCAAATGGACGCTGTACACGACCATGGGCTAGCACTTTCTGCATTGCCAGTTCACCAAAGAACTCAAATGCTGTCAGATCGATCTTGCTCTAGAACGCATGCAGAATAGGCATGATCGCATCAAAATCTGGCACACCCAGTACCATGACCTGTAAGTCTTGTGGCTGACGTTCCAGCTTGATTTCAGCTTCAGTTACCAGCCCCAATGTACCTTCTCCACCAATAAACAGATGTTGCAAGGCATACCCGGTTGCATTTTTAATCATACCTTTGTTCAGGCGTAAAATATCACCTTTACCAGTTACTACAGTCAGGCCCAACACCCAGTTACGAGTCATGCCATATTTAATAACCTTAATACCGCCTGCATTGGTACCGATATTGCCGCCAATTTGAGATGAACCTGAAGAAGCAAAATCAACCGGATAGTACATCCCCTGTTCTTCTGCATAAGACTGCAACTGCTCGGTTACAATCCCCGCCTGTACCCGTACCATCCGGTCTGCCGGAAAAAATTCCAGTACCTGGTTCATTTTATCCAAGCTCACCACGATTTCACCATTGGCTGCTACTGCTCCAGCAGAGAGCCCGGTACGCCCCCCTGAAGGGGTAATCGCAATATTAAACTGATTGGCCAGCTTGACGACTTGCTGAACCTGCTCTGTACTGGATGGAAAAACGATGACTGACGGGTTAGGTTCAAAATGCTTGGTATAGTCCCTGCCCCAGGCATCCAGACTGGCAGCATCGGTTTTAATACGGTTTTCCCCAACAATTGCAGAAAGTTGGGTCAATAATTCAGGTGCTAAAGTAACTGGAGCATTCATCGTTTTGCGGACCTAGCAAGAAATAGATTAGAAGTGCGGCACTATAGAAGCTTCATTTTCAATAAAATTTAAAGAACAACAATCTGATCATGAAATAGAAGCACTGCTTTGGACAAGATGAAAAAACCGTGAAATTTTTTCATTCCGGTATTAAAAGCGCTTACATTTTACCCCTAAGTCAGGCCGGGATAAAGCATGCTAAAAATATACTGTCACAACACCATTTATATAAGTACAGCAGGTTTTCAGGTTATGTTTGGCATGCTGGCGTTTTATAAAACCAGCCTAGCGACCATAAAGCAGGAAAATATCCACTGAGGCAGTCATAAAGCAAATGTCTATAGGGCGACCAATATGTTATCATACTGCCACTAAATTTGGCCTTTGTAGCGGAGCGGTAATGAGCCAACACCTTTCACTTCCTAAAGATAAAATTCGTTTCTTGTTGCTAGAAGGCGTTCACCAAAACGCGATCGACACTTTAAATGCTGCAGGTTATACCAACATTGACTATCGCAAGACTGCGCTTGAAGGCGAAGCGCTCAAGGAAGCGATCAGAGATGCCCACTTCATCGGTATACGTTCTCGCACGCAGTTGACCGAAGAGATTTTCCAAGCAGCCAACAAGCTTATCGCGGTTGGCTGTTTTTGTATCGGTACCAACCAGGTTGACCTAAAAGCAGCAATGGAACGTGGTATTCCGGTATTTAATGCACCTTATTCAAATACCCGTTCTGTAGCAGAGCTGGTACTGGCAGAAACCATTCTGCTGCTTCGTGGTGTGCCTGAGAAATCTGCTTCCTGTCATCGTGGTGGCTGGAATAAATCTGCCAACGGTTCATTTGAAACACGTGGCAAAACTTTAGGTATTGTGGGTTACGGCTCAATTGGTTCACAGCTCTCTGTTCTGGCTGAAAGCCTAGGCATGCAAGTTATTTATTATGATGTAGTAACTAAACTGCCTATGGGTAATGCCCGTCAGATAGGCTCTTTAGATGAGTTGCTTGCAACTGCTGATGTAGTGTCTCTACATGTACCAGACGTTCCATCTACCCGTAATTTCTTCACAAAAGAACAGTTTGCAAAAATGAAGCCGGGTTCAATCTTTTTAAATGCAGCACGCGGTACCTGTGTGGTGATTGAAGATCTGGCCGATGCTATTAAATCTGGCCATATTGCTGGCGCTGCTGTGGATGTATTCCCGAAAGAGCCAAAAGCAAATGGAGAAGAGTTCGTCTCTCCACTGCGTGGTCTTGATAATGTGATCCTGACACCACATGTTGGTGGCTCTACCATGGAAGCACAAGCAAATATCGGTTTGGAAGTAGCTGAAAAATTTGTGGCCTATTCTGATAAAGGTATGACACTTTCTGCAGTTAATTTCCCAGAAATTGCCTTACCGCTGACCGAAGGCAAACACCGTCTGCTACACATTCACAAAAACGTGCCTGGCGTTCTGTCAAAAATCAATACTTTGTTTGCCGAGCATAATATTAATATCTCAGGCCAGTCATTAATGACCAAAGGTGACGTAGGTTATCTGGTGATGGATGTAGATGCTTCTGCATCTCAAGAAGCACTCGATACTCTGCATCAAGTAGAAGGCACAATCCGCGTTCGTGTACTGTTCTGATCCGTACAAATACTGACAAAGCCACAACCGTGAGGTTGTGGCTTTTTCTTTGTGCCAGTCCTATAGTGAACCTGATATTATCCTTTTGATTACTCCAGTCTTTTTTTCATGCTTAATATAAAACAGGCACCGCATTTACAAGCTCTGTTGCTTCTTATACTGGCGATGCTTTCAGTACAGGGTAGCGGATCATTTGCCAAAGTACTGATCAGTGAGTTTCCGGTCATTACTGTGGCAGCACTGCGTTTAATGTTTAGTGCACTCATTCTGGCTGCAGTGTTTCAAATCTGGAAAATTAATCTCAGGAATATCCGCTGGAAAGCCATCTTGAGTTATGGACTGGCACTAGCTGGCATGAACTTGCTGTTTTATTTATCTATAGCCCGGTTACCATTAGGAATTGCAGTCGCTTTTGAGTTTATTGGCCCTTTGAGTGTAGCTCTGTTTTTTGCCCGTCAGCGCTATGATTTTATCTGGATCGGCCTTGCGGTATTAGGCCTTTTATTACTTCTACCCTTAGATGAAACGCAGCAGTCACTTGATCTGTTAGGTATAGCTTATGCATTAGGGGCCGGCGCCTGTTGGGCTGTCTATATTATTGCAGGGCAAAAACCTTCGGGTATTTCAGGGAATCATACGGTCTGCCTGGGCATGATGGTCGGCACATGCTGTTTGCTTCCAGCCGCTTTACTGTTTACACCCGCCACTCTTAGTGCATTTGAATTACCTCATATAGGTTCTTTTATTGTCCTTGCCATACTGGCCAGTGCCTTGCCTTTTTCTCTAGAAATGATTGCACTACGTAATCTGACTGCACTTAGCTTTGGTACTTTAATGAGTCTGGAACCTGCGATTGCTGCATTTTCAGGTTTTTTATTTCTGGGTGAACAGCTGCTCTGGAGCCAGTGGCTCGCATTGGCAACTATTATTGCTGCTTCAATTGGCTGTACAGTAACAACTCAACGCGCGCGCCTACGCGCCCAAGCTAAAGATTCCTCGGCTTCTTCAAACTAGGTATTTTTTCCCAGCTCTATTTATCCGGGCTTTGGTTATAATAGACTCTATTTCTTTCTTTACGATCTGGGTAAATGCTCTGATCACGCGCGCCTATGTCAAACTCATCTTTGCTTGCTGTGCTATTCATGGTTTTATCCATGATTTCCTATCAGATCAGTGCATCCTTTGCCAAACAGCTTTTTTCAGTTCTGGATCCGCTGACTGTAACTATTTTAAGGCTGTGTTTTGCCGCTATACTCGTAACTCTCATGTTTCGTTCCTGGCGCATCATTTCAAGACTGCCTTATTTACGGTGGCGTGATCTGCTCTGCTATAGCGCATCACTTGGCCTGATGAATATTCTGTTTTATCTGTCACTAGATAAACTTCCTCAAGGTATTGCAGTTGGGCTGGAGTTTGCAGGACCGCTAGGCTTGGCTTTATTGTCGGTCAAATACCGTAGCGACTACATCTGGGTATTACTGGCTATTATTGGAATTGTACTGATGGTGCCTTGGGGCAGTGCCAATGCCGAGAATTTTTCAGTATTTGGAGCTGCCTGTGCACTGGGGGCCGGCTTCTGCTGGGCAATTTATATTTATTTTGGTCAAAAAGTAGTACAGCAAAATATTGGAATGCATGCATTGACGATTGCCATTATTATCTCAGCACTGGCACTCTTGCCTATCGGATTATATCAGGATGCTCCTGCACTAGTGCAAACCCAGCATTGGGGTAAAGTACTTATGGTTGCCTTATTGGCTACCGCTATACCTTATGCACTGGATCTGCTGGCACTGAAAAGCCTGAGTAAACTTAGCTATGGTACCCTCTCCAGTCTCTCGCCTGCACTGGCTGCGCTGGCTGGCATGGTCCTGTTAAAAGAACAGATTAATACCTGGCAGTGGGTCGCGCTTGGCTGCATTATGCTTGCCTCAGTTGGTGTAACGGTAGGAACCAGCAAACGCTCACGCCAACCGGTCACCGATTTCTAAAAGCCCAATAAACCAAAAAAGATGGCTCTTGCCATCTTTTTCTGATACTACAGCATGGTTTTACTGATTTCCTTATAGTGTTCATATTCGTTCAGATATTGTTTGGCCAATACAGTTTTTTGCTGCTCATCCAGAATTTTGCCAGCCTGCTGAAAAAAACGGTGTTCTTCTTCAGTCAGATGGTGATGAACCGTCTCAGTCAGTTTTTTTGCCAGTGCCAGCCAGCCTGTATTACTCATATCCAGCTCGGTGAGCTCTTCAACCATTTCATCCATTTCATGATGTTCAGCCAAAGCATGGCGAGTAATACCCAGACCGGAATCAGTCATCATTAAGGGAATATAAAAAAAGCGGTCTTCAGCCACTTCATGAGCGAACAGCTCGTTTTTAAGTGCTTGAAATACACTACGGCGCTCTGGAGAGTCTCCATGGGTTTTTAAAAGCTGGTCAGCAAGATCGCGCTGGCGTTCATGACTCTCGCGCAATGCTTCAAATATATTCATACTGCTCCCCTTTCTCTAAAATATTCATTGGCTAAGGTGATGATGCAACCCGTACAAAATATTTCCAGTTGGATATAATTTTATTAAAGTCTTATCTTTAATGTTTGTTTATATTAGCTTTTTTGCAGGCTTCACTTTGTCTTTAAAAAACCGTGTTTTTGTATCAGCTTGTATTCGCTGTGCTTTTTTATTTTACATGAAGCCTGCTGTTACCATCTGATAGGTCAGGCGTATAATCAGGATACTCACCAGAATTAAAAATAAAATCCGGATAAGGCCACTTCCATACTTTAAAGCCAGCCGGACCCCCATTAAAGACCCGAAAATATTGGCCAGTGCCATACCTAAACCAATACCAAACAGAACATGACCAGTTGGAATAAAAAAACTTAAAGCTGCCAGATTGGTCATTAAATTACCAATTTTAGACAGTGCAGAAGCATGTAAAAAATCAACGCTTAAAAACCGGATGAAGAAGAAGATAAAGAAGCTACCTGTTCCAGGGCCAAAAATACCATCATAGAATCCGATTAAAATACTGCCGAGTGCCGCTATTAACAAGAAACTGGAGTTAACCGGACGTTCAGTATGCACCTGGCCGAACTGCTTTTTCATGAAAGTATATACCGCCATGATGATCAGCATAAGCAGTACCAGTGGACGCAATACAGAAACTGGAATCATCGATACACAGGCAGCCCCGATAAAACTGCTGACAAATGCGCAGCCGGCAATGACCACCAGTAACTTCCAGACAAAACGCACCCGTCTGGCGTAGGAAAATGCAGCTGAAGCAGTACCTGCGATTGACGCCAGCTTGTTAGTACCGAAAATTGTTGCTGGGGGCAAATGCGGGAAAGTTCCCATCAGTGCTGGAATCTGGATCAGGCCACCGCCTCCAACAGCAGCATCAATCAGGCCTGCACAAAACGCAAAAAAAACCAGACTGATAATAATTTCGATATCCATATCCAGATCTATCCTTGACGTTTAGTATTGCAGTGAATCAGAGATTCAGCACCCTTTTTGGTACCAGCCGTTTCTTATCAGTAATTTCTGCCAGACCCAGACATTTTTCACCGTCAAATACCAGCACTTGGGTCTCTGCTATATGCTCGATATTACTTTCCATACCCCGGCTAAAGTATCCGCTTCGTCCTTCTGGTACCTGTATTTTAGGAAAATGGTCAACCGGTGCATAAACTGGTAATAATAGTGCCTCACGTTCAGCTTCATTCAGACTTTCCAAGTATTCGATGGTATAGCTGGGAATCAGGTCGAAAGGCCCTGTTTTTATACGGTGCAGATAAGTCAGATGGCCATAACTCCCGAGCGCCTGAGCAATATCTTCCCCCAGGACACGAATATAAGTTCCTTTAGAGCAGGTTATATCCAGCGTAATACTCTGCGCCGTAAATAACAGTAATTCAATCGCATAAATACTCACTGGCCGTGCTTCACGTTCAATTTCAATACCTTTACGTGCCAGCTCATATAAGGGACGTCCCTCTTTTTTTAAAGCCGAATACATCGGCGGCACCTGTTCGATATTACCCTTAAACTGGGCCAGTACCTGCCGGATTCTCTCTTCGTCCAGTTCGGGTATCTCGGCCTGTAAAAGTATTTCACCTTCGACATCACCAGTAGTCGTACTGTGCCCAAGCTGTATAGTGGTCTGATAACGTTTGGTTGAATCAAGCAGGTAATGCGAAAACTTGGTGGCTTCACCCAGACAAATGGGTAACAGGCCTGAAGCCAAAGGGTCGAGTGCCCCAGTGTGCCCGGCTTTTTCAGCACGATACAGCCAACGTACCTTTTGCAATGCTGCATTTGAACTGATCCCCAGCGGTTTATTCAATAAAAAAACCCCGTTAACCGGGCGGCGCTGAATCTTGGATGAGGATCGTTTCATGAGAAAAATCAGATTAGAGTAAGTGCCGTCATGTTATCAATCTGTTCCCACCTTTTACAACTTTTCTATAGGTTCCAGAAAATTTTATGGCATATTGAACCCGATTCTAAAAATTAAAATAAATAGAACGGCATTACAGGTGCATAGGAATGCAGAAATATAAAATATGGATGGTTTTATCTATTGTTATCATTTGTGTAGCAGGCCTGATTTTCTGGCTTATGCCTCAGGATAAAACCATAAAACAGCCGGTTGGACCAGCAGCGGCTTCTGGGCTGTTACCCCAACAAACCGTACTAACTCAAGCGCAGGTTAAAGCAGGTATTCCCTACCTGAGTCCAAGCCAGAAGGATACTGAAATAAACTGCCAGCTCCGGCTAGATTCTTCTAATCGCCTCATCATTAATGAACAGACCCGTAACTGTTTTGAATATTTTATTACACAATATGGTGAGAAAAATATTGAGCAGATCAAGCTCGATTTTAAGTCCTATATTCAGACAGTTCATAAAGACCCCGCACAGTCACAGATTCTGGGCCTGTGGAACCGTTATATTGACTACCGTATTGCTCTAGGTGACTTGCAGGCTTCAAGTACCGACAGAGACAGCACACAATACTATCGCGCTATTTTTAACAAGATGAAAAATCTGCGTCAGCAGTTTTTCTCGGCTTATGAAATAGAAGGTCTGTTTGGAACCGAAAATATTTATCATCAATATACACTGGACCGCATGGACATTCTGGATGATAAAAATCTGTCTGAAAGTGAGAAAGCACAGAAACTTAAAGAACTGTTCAAACAGCTTCCACAAGACTGGCAGGATAATCTTGAGCAGCTTAATAAACTCGAAGATTTAAGAAAACTTACCGCAGATATTCAGGCACGCGGTGGTTCAAATGATGAGATACGCCAGATGCGGCTAAATCTGGTGGGACCAGAGGCAACCCAACGTCTGGAAAGACTGGACACTGAACGTGACGACTGGAAAAGCCGGGTGAACCAGTATCTGAGCGCACGCCATCATATTAAGACAGGCGGGATGAGCGAGGCAGCGAAAGACCAGGCAATACAGCAGCTACGCCAGCAATATTTTAATAATGCACAAGAGCAGTTACGGGTTGAAACCTTTGAAACTGTACATGACCAGGGTGGCAAGCTGCCTTTTGCCAACTAATCTAATGTATGGATTACTCATCTATCAGTATAGCTCAACAACAGTTCTGCTTGATGAACAAGGTAAACAGTGACTTGAGCAATTTAGTCCAGCACTTTATAAACAGGAAAATTTTTATGTGCAATACACCAAATACAATGTTCAGGCATAAATATCAGAGTACAAAAATTAACCAAAACCCTTATCCTAAAATTCCAGAAAATGTATATTGATTTAACAGCCATTTAAAGAAGATCAGTAATTACTCGGCACTTTAAATATTCTGCTTATTTGCATGAGATAACTGAAAAATAAAAAAACCAGTTCATCAGGGAGGTACATAGCTATATCTAAATTGGACTTTATTATTTCATCACATCAGGGAGGAAAAACTAAAACAGGTGTTGCTAAGTCATAAATAAAAAAAGAAACAAAATTAAGGATAGATTATGGATTATACGAGTAAAAAAATAAAAATACTCAGTGCTGCTATGCTATTAGCCAGCATCACGTCCCTGACCACAATAGCGCATACCAAACCTGCGATATTACAGGTTCAGGAAAAAGCATTATCAGATTATGCCAAGACCAGATATCCAATTGTGATGACTCATGGCTGGTTAGGCTGGGCTAGAATTGGCAACTCAAGCTTTAATATTGATTACTGGTATCAGATTCTGCCAGATATGGCGCGTAATGGCTCAACTGTATTTGCCGCTCAACTCTCGCCGGCCAACACTACTGAAATACGTGGCGAACAGCTGCTGAGTCAGGTCGAAGATGTATTGGCCATTACTGGCCAGCATAAAGTCAATCTGATTGGTCACTCGCATGGCGGACCTACGGCACGTTATGTAGCCGCCATCAAACCACAATATGTTGCCTCGGTTACTGGCGTAGGTGGAACATTTCGTGGTTCAAAGGTAGCAGATGATATCCAGAATAATACAGCAACCCGGACCGTATTTAATATTGTCGGTGACTATCTAATCGCGCCTCTGATTTCATTGGCACAGTTGCAGTTTGACTTGCCCATTGATTTTGATGGCTCAATGAAATCCCTTACTGAAACAGGATCGGCCGATTTCAACCGGCGCTTCCCAACCTCTGCCTTGGCCTCTGACTGTAACCGGCAAGGTACTAAAGTAGATCGAGGAATTCATTACTATTCCTGGACCGGTACAGCACAAACAACTAATTTACTGGATATTGACAGCATCCTGATGCAATTAGGACCAGTGTCCTATGGCAACAAAGACAATGACGGAATGGTTGCACGCTGTAGCACCCATATTGGCCTTGTGGTTCGGGATAACTACAACCTGAATCATACAGACCTTGCCAATATGATGTTTGGCTTAACAGGCCGCTTTGCTCCTGACCCGGTAGCGCTATTTCGTCAACATGCCAATCGCTTAAAACTTGAGGGCTTATAAAAGCTGACTGAACAGCACTTTCTCTCTGGTCAGTTACATCATCAGATGGATGACCCATTAAGAATCAAATCAGTATCAGAATAAAAAAATTGAGGATTATTATGAAATACGGACAATTCATTCTTGCTATATTTTTTGCCTCAGTAGCTTTAACAGCAAAAGCGGCAACCAGCGCTGAACAGGCTACGACCAAACTGATCGTTTCAAATTATGCTAAAACTAAATATCCAATCGTATTCAATCATGGTATGGCAGGGTTTATCAGTATTGGTACAGACCAGTTCGGTCTCGACTATTTTTATCAGATTTTGCCAGATCTGGCACGTAATGGAGCAAATACGTGGGCAACCCGGGTATCACCTTTAAACTCTACTGAAGTACGGGGAGAGCAGCTTGCGCAGCAGGTCGAAGAAATTCTGGCCCTGACAGGCGCACAAAAGGTGAATTTGGTCGGACACTCTCATGGTGGTCCTACCATCCGTTATGTTGCCGGAGTTTTACCTGAACGTGTGGCTTCATTGACAGCAGTCGGGGCACCTAATAAAGGTTCACCAGTAGCTGACCTGATTTTAAAGGCTGAAGGTACTGTCGTAGAGGCACCCCTGGTGGGCGTAGTCAATTTGGTTTCAAAAATGATTACCTGGGCTCAAGGACTTGATCCAAATAGTTATCCACATGATACCTTGGCAGGTGGCAACAGCTTAAGCCTGACAGGCTCAGCCCAATTTAACAGCAGATTTCCACTTGGTATGCCTACTACGAGCTGTGGTGAGGGCCCGTATCAGCAAAAAGGCATTTATTTTTATTCATTTACAGGCGTAGGAGCTATTACTAATGCCCTTGATCCAGACTCGGCATTAAAGGCCACCAGTTTACTGATTGACCAGGGTCAAGATAATGATGGGCTGGTTTCACGCTGTAGCGCCCGCTTTGGTAAAACAATCCGTGATAACTATCACTGGAATCATTTAGATGAAGTGAATCAGGTTTTAGGTTTAAGAGATGTGTTTGCACCTGACCCGGTAGATGTTTACCGGCAGCATGCCAATCGCCTAAAACTTCAGGGTTTATAATATATTACTAATTATAAAAAATGCGCCTTCTGGCGCATTTTTTAGCTGTATAAAACTGATTAAGCTTCAGTTTTACGAGCTGGAAGTTTTTCACGGATACGTGCAGCTTTACCAGACAGGTCGCGCAGGTAGTAAAGTTTAGCACGACGTACAGCACCGCGACGTTTCACATCAATACGAGCAACGATTGGAGAGTGAGTTTGGAATACACGCTCAACACCAACACCGCTAGAAATTTTACGTACTGTGAACGCAGAGTTCAGTCCACGGTTTTTCTTAGCAATTACTACGCCTTCGAATGCCTGTAGACGTTCACGGTCGCCCTCTTTTACTTTTACCTGGACAACTACTGTGTCACCTGGTGCAAAAGCCGGGATGTCTTGTTTAAGCTGAGCATTTTCTACAGCTTGTACTAAAGGATGCTTACCGCTCATGGGGTATCTCCAGTATGCGCGAGTCAGAAGAGGTCTGATCATCGCTGGGTATAGAGGCTAAAACGCATAAACCCGATTGACTTTCCCTTTATGCTTGACCGCTTCAATGCATAAAGAGCCTATTGAAATACTTCAGGCAAACTGCCTGTAGTATATATGCTTGGACAATACCTGTTATTTGGCCTGTCTTTGCGAATCTTGTAGCCATTTCTTTTGCTGCTTGGTCAATTCAACTTTTTCTACCAGCTCGGGCCGGCGTTCTAAAGTACGTTGATAGCGCTGCAAAAACCGCCATTTTTCAATATTGGCATGATGTCCCGATTTTAAAATCTCTGGAACATGCATTCCCTCAAAATGGTCTGGCTTGGTATATTGCGGGCAGTCTAACAGACCATCCACAAAAGAATCTTGCACATGAGATTGCTCATCAGACATCGCACCCGGAAGCCTCCGGATAATACTGTCTAATAAAACCATCGCCGGCAGTTCACCACCCGATAACACGTAATCACCAATTGACCATTCCTGATCAACATATTTCTGGATCAGACGTTCATCAACCCCTTCATAACGGCCACACAGTACAATCAGTCCGTCATATCGAACGAAGTCCTGTACCGCAGCCTCATTTAGGGTTTTTCCCTGTGGCGACATATATACTACAGGAACATGAACTGCACCTGCCTGCACAGCAAGCTCTTTGGCATGATGAATTGCTTTTGCCAGAGGCTCAGCCATCATCACCATACCGGGACCTCCACCAAATGGACGTTCATCCACCCGTTTGTAGTTCCCTTCAGCAAATTCGCGTGGATTAATACAATGAATTTGCATTAAATCGCGTTTTGCTGCGCGCCCGCTAATCCCAAAACTTGTAATCGCTTCAAACATTTCAGGAAAAAGCGTAATGACTGCAAAAAACATCACAGACTCCTCTATTTTCCTGCTGCGTTAATCCTAAACAGAATTAAAAATCTACGCCCCAATTCACGTAGATACGACCAGTTTCGAGATCAACCCGCTGTACCACATCTTTATGCCATGGAATCATTCGCTCTTCGCCGTCAACACTGTCAGTGGTCGCGCGTACCACCATCACGTAATTGGCACCTGTTTCAAACAGTTCATGAATTTGTCCGAGATTAACTTCCTGCTCTTCTTCATCCAGACCCAGCACAGTGAGTCCTTTTAAATCTGACCAGTAATACTCATCCACACCTGGTTGTGGCAGTTGCGATTTTGAAATCCAGATATTTGCGCCAACCAGATTGTCTGCTGCGGTACGATCACTCACACCTTTCAAGCTTACAACCAGGCCTTTACCATGTGGTTTCCAACGTTTTACATCGACAATTTGCCAACCTGCTTTGGTTTCAATGTACCAAGGCAGATAGTCAAATATATTACTCATGGGTTCTGTATTGGAATAGACCCAGAGCCACCCATTTAATCCATATGCTGAACGTAACTGTCCAATCTGAATACGATCTTCGGGAACATTCTGTGTTGGTGTCATGGGCTAACTACTACCTGAAATTAAGCAGCTGTTGCAGCTTTTTTAGCTTGAGCAGCCAAAGAAGCAACACGTTCAGAAGGTTGAGCACCTTGAGAAACCCAGTGAGCAAAACGGTCAGCATCTAAACGAAGTTTTTCTGCTTTACCTTGAGCTGTAGGGTTGAAGAAACCGATACGTTCGATGAAACGACCGTCACGTGCATTACGGCTATCAGTCACAATGATTTGATAGAACGGACGTTTTTTAGCACCACCGCGTGCAAGACGAATAACAACCATGATAGAACCTTATAGTTTTTACGGATTATCCCTGTACCGACCATCGATACGTTTCAAACCCCTTTCATAGAGGGCAATATTTTACGCGAAGTTTACCCTGAATGAAAGATTAAAAAGTATTTATCCGCAATTTTGAATTTAAGTTAGCGGCCGTCCCAGTTGGAAGTAATAGAAGGAACACAAGCACTTCCTCCTTTGTCACTTCCTTTAGTCCAGCATTTTTCTCCGCGATGATTTAGAACCAAGTGACCATCACCAAACTGGGTGGCATCGCTTATAGGAATAGCTGTTAAGGTCCATGTCCCCGCTGTTACATTTGATAAAGCCAGATTATAAAGAGCTTGCCCTTGTTCAGGACTTACTGAGCTTCGACCTAAGTCTGCTAGAGAAATAGGCGTACCATCTGATTTTAAAAAAGTAAAGTTAGCAATTTTATAGCGCTGTAATAAATTCCCTATCGCCAACATTTCGCTTTGAGTTTCAACCCTTTTAGTTTTTCTTATATACTCTTGGTATGAGGGATAAGCTATAGCGGCCAAGATCGCTATTATAGCTACCACGATCATAAGCTCAATAAGAGAAAAGCCTTTTATTTTATTTACCATGCTTCACTTCCTGTTACTTCTGTTCCACATGTAGTAAAAGTGACTAAATTTGCTGCTTTATTTTTACATTTCAACCCGGTGCTTGTTTGCAAAAAATTATAGTTTTTACTGTCATTTGATACTGCACGTATAGCCCAGCTCTGGCCAGCTGCTCCAATATTAGTAAGAGCCAAAGAAGGGTCTGCTCCATCACGGACTGTAATAGTATACTTTATAGCAGCATCTGTGGCACCGACTGGTATAACCACAGGATCTGGCGTAGTAGAAAAACCTTTATAATTAAAGTTTCTGGCTCTATTTCTTTCCAGCTGGGTGACAAGACGTTGTATTTCCTGTTGGGCCTGAGATGCGACAGCGCGACGTGTATACTCTTGATAACTTGGTAGAGCAACTGCTGCGAAGATTGCCACAATTGCAACTACAACCATAAGCTCAACAAGTGTAAAACCTTTTATAAACCTCAAGGATTTCTTCTGCATCACTTATTCTCTATCTAAATTTTTCATACCAGCGCTGCGGTACCAGACAGATTTGAGTTTCTTCTTCAGGCCCATTTCCACTTGGTAATATAAGTATACGGCCACCTGTAGCAATACAGGAGTTTTTAGCAGGATTATTATTTCCGCCTCCACCGCTTCCACCGCCGCCTCCGCCAGGACCACCTCCGTCTACACCTCCGCCCGTGCTACCACAGCTGGCTCCTACACATTGATCACCAATCGTAACTGTCTGGATTCCCGCACCTAAATTCCATCTATTCACAGTTTCCATAGCACACTGGCCATAAGGTAAACAAAAGCCACTAATAAAGCTTTCTCCTTTTACGCCTGCGCCACAGTCACCAGATAAACCATCTTTACTACTATCAAAGGTAGAGACATAAAGCTTATAGTTCATTGCTACAGGCGTCCCCATAACTTTCTCACTTTGCAATTTCTGTGATTTAAAGCGATAGAACCAGCCTTTTGTGCTATAAGGCGCCACCAATGTTGTATTATTGTTGCGCGTTGCATCAGTAATTTCTTTTAAACTATTTGTTACTGTTGGTACAGTCGTAATATTTTCTGTATTAAAAGTATTTGTGGAATACAAATCTTTTCGGCCTACATCCTTATCATAAATATTATAAATTGCATCATAATCATAACCTGAACTGCCTACGGTATAGTCTTTCAGAGGCTGACTACGGTTTCCACTACCAATTGAAATCACAGCAAATTTTGTACCATTATAATTATATACAGAGAAGGCTGGAGGGTCATAAAAACGGGGACTTTTCTCTGCTGCATTAAGGTTTAGTAATCGTCTAGGAGTTTTTGCAAAAGAACCGATTGTACTAGCTTGATTATTGATATCAATACGGAATACCTGGCCTCCCAAATCACCAAAATACAAATGATCGGCTAAACCATCAGCATCACGGTCTATCGTTCTAATTTCGCTAACAACACTATATTTGAGGTTATCATCTCTTAATCCAATAACTCCACTTGTGGTGGTAGCACTACTTTGAGTAGCATTTTTGCTGGCCCACCACAATAAATTTCCATTGATCGCATCAAACATATAAACACCAGCACCACGGCTATTCGACTGGTTATAAGTATCGCTTTCAAAACCACTATAAATACCTTTTACACCATTCGAATCACGTGCATCTCCATCTACACCACCAGCATCATACCCCCCACCTACAAACATGACCATCTTGCGTGTACCGCCCCAGTTCACCCAAGTCACTGCTGGTTTTGACCAGCTTTGCCCCATAAAACCCAGTTGGCTAAATGTAGTACTACTGCCGTTGTAATAGACCTTCTGAGTGGCAGGATCAATATGAAATTGAAGCTTAGGATTATTAATATCTCGAAGATCTAAAGCATAGTAGCTTCTACCTCCCATACGTAAGCCACCATATACATACTGTTTACCCTGTTGAGAAGCCTTTCCGGTATTTACTGTCAAGTTACCAGATGAGTCAGGAACATATTCAGTATAAGCAGTCCATGGTCCATCAATTCCGTAAAATAGTTTATTGGTAGTACCATTAGTTGTAGTGTTTTTAAGAAAAGCTTCTTTTTGATTTTCCACCATTTCGTTAGGCACAAAAGCAAATTTTTCTTTTCCTGTAGTAGCATCTACTACATGAAGTAAGCCTTGGGTAGTACCGAATAATACATAGTCCTCTCGATTGGTTGAACCTAGAGTATTATTGGTATATGTCAGTTTACCTTTATTAGTAATCAATAATGGAGAAGAATGCATTACTGCGCCTACCTGACGAAGTTCATCTGCATTTGCTAAAGTTGTACTGGTAATAGTATTCGGCTGGGTTGCATCTACTGCGTATCCTAACAGAGAGATTAAATAGCCTCGGTTTGGGTCATTTCTATACGTAGTATCAGTCAAATAATTTAAGTCTACCGCTCTTAAACTGGTATTGCTACCTGTAAATGTAGCAGAAGTTCCTGTACCCGTAGCAATACGATTAGTAAGTAATTTACGGTTAGCCGTATTTGCTGTAGTGGCTTTTAATAAAAGCTGAGACTTAACACCACCCATCAGTGCAAATTTTCTACTTCCATAAGTAGTTTCGTCTGCATCTTTTAGACCTTCATTTACGCCAGGTGCCCATAAATCATAATTGTCTATAATACGGCCTAGCTCATTAACAATCGGATTACCATTTTTATCCACCAGTTTACCGGTTGAATCAACTTTATATTTCTTTAAATTACCTGCCCAAAGCTGATAACTTTTATCAGGTGTTGGCTGAAACTGAGGATAGTAAGCATAATTTTGTAACTGAGAAGGGTTAAGAGCGTCTCTTGGAATAGTTGGTGAGCCAGTAGTAACAGCTGGAATATCTGTTGATAAACTATTAATAAATGCATTCACACTATTTACGACGTCTTGCGAACTTGAACCAGAGTACCAGCCGCCTTCACCAATAATCCCCCAATATGCAGCTCTTTTTACATTAGTATTAATAGTTCCCAAATTCGCAATATTTTCTTCCTGAGTTAGGTTTTTACTATAAGAAGGTACATCGTTAAAACTCTTACCAAAACCGACTACAGCTGTTTTAAATTTCAGATTTGCAGGGTTACTGTCAGGGTTTAATAAGGTTAATGCGAGCTTATTTAAACAGTCCCAACTGCCACTGTCATCACAACTAAAACTTTGTCCCTTTGAACCTAATGCTGCCTGCATTAAAGGTAATGAACCCGTATCTTGGGTTGGTTCACCATCTGTTAATACATATACACCCTGTCCGCTACATTGCTTGATTTCTTCTGTCTGAGTTAATGATGAGGGAGAAATATATAAAGTTTTTTCATTATTTTTAGTTGGATCAAGTGAATAGCTAAAGCCGCTATTACTGTTTGATGCACTAACTATACCTGTATAATTATAACAAATACCAGTCCTGAAATTCCCATTTGCGCTAAAAGTACAATTTAAAGCAGTAACTGCACTCCCTACAGGAATAGTCTCATTTGTATCTACCCATCCATTACTTGCACAACTGGTATATGTAGAATTCCATAGATTACATTTTTGGTTTTGTACTCTTTGTACATATCCGCCCCAAGTGAGTTCTAAATAAGTATAAGTTCTAAAGTAAGGCATATTAGAAACACGAAGCTGTCTGGAAGCAGTAGTAGTTCCCATTAAATAAGATACTGTTTCTGCATATGAACGAGCAGTGGGGGTATTAGTTGAGGCACTGAGCCCACGGACGTAGCTTAACAAAGTATCTCGTTGTGTCTGGCTTCCGACCAGTGTACCTAAAGCACGAGCAGGTACTAGTATGCGTCCAGTATTATAATAAGTATTGGTATAGACTCCTAAAGTTGACAGGCCAATAATTTTTTCATCACCGAGCCGGACAATTCCTTTTGATGCATTACCCTGTAATAAATCAAAAACACCATCTTTTAATCTTGAAATTCGATCATAACAACGGTAAGTAGAGCCAATTAAGGTACAGCCAGCATCCGGATCTTTTACTAATGCTGAGGCACTATTGGCACTAATCGAACAATAGCTACGAGAATAACCGCCTGGGGCAGTATCCGTACCGCATGAATTGCTAATGCCGTAGTCTTCACTTATTGAACGCGTATCCATACTTCCTGAAATATCTAACATCAGCATAAGAGTGATATCACCCGACCTTGCTTGCTGATAGATGTCAATATCACTGGCACGAGTTACACTGCTGGCTACTAAAGTGGTAGACAATATTGCTATAACTATTGCAATAACTTGTTCATGATATTCTTTTATTTGCTTAAACTTTTTAGTCAATTTCATATCAATCCCCAATTATTTAAAGCTCTGCTCAATCGTGTAATCAGTGACAAGTGTGGTAAATGGTACATTTATACTAGATAAACAAGAAGTTACGCTCTGCCTTACTACAGCATTTGCGGGAATGCTTGCTGCTATATCATTTGGTATTGTGACCTGATTCATTCTAGAGTTTAAACAGGTATTTATTTCAGCATCAGTCCGTGTAGAGAGAGTGGGCATAAGCGACACTGCATAAATACTTACTCTTTTTATCTTTTGCGTTTTATTAAGCTCAGGGTCTCCCCCTTCCGGCAGGTCACTTAAAATTTCTGAACTACTGGAGGATGGAAACTTAACCGCAACTTGGGTTATGACCGCCCGCCGTCCACTGGTAAAAAAGTTTGTATCGGTAGCAGATACATCACAATAACCGTCCAGACCTAATTTATTATTTGTAGGCGCAGTTTTGCCACGTTCCCATTCGATTAGGCTAGCTCGATTAAGATCAAAGAAACTGGCTTGGTCTCCACGGTAACAAAAAACCAGTTCTACATCTTTATTAATATCATTACTGATATACCCGAACATTCCATTTGTACCAAGACTTTGAATAAGGTTATTTGCATCCTCAGTATTGAAAAATACAGAATCCGAGTTTTGCATTAAAAGCTGCTGGGCCTGTCCATTAGTTGCAATATTGAGTGCAACCATACTTTGGCGTATGGCCAATGTACCTATAATCGTGATAGCAACAAGTAAAACAAGTACAACGATTAAAGTTGCACCTCTCTGCCGAGCTCTCATAGGCCACGCTCTCCAAAACCGTTTCTTAACGCAACTGTTTGAGATACAACCTGCCGTATATAATTATTAGTGGTTGTAGATGATTTCACGACTATATTCTTATCTAATACGGTAAATGTTGTGTTATTTCCAGCATTACCATTTGTTCCGGTGGATTGACTTGAACGGGTCAAAATTCCAAGCTGGAGAGATAAAATACGAGGTCGGGGTGAAGCCATTGCCATATAGTCTGCAATAGAGATATAGCGGTAGTTATCCCCATTTTGTATACCAAGTAGAACTCTGAAATAATCTACACGTTTCATAATAATTTCCCCTGCATCACCATAATTGGTAATAGCAGTAGGACTACCTGTAACCGGGTAAAAACCAGCATCACAAGCTAATGCTAGAGCTTGGTTAGGCTCATTTGCTGATACATTAGTGTCGGCCCTCAAGAAGTAGCGCTGGACAATATATATATCTGTAGAGGTGATTTCCTGTCCTTCACAATCAAAGCCACCTATTTCCACTGGTCTATACTGAATGACTAACTGATCACTTAATAATGCTATACCTGCCTCATTAACATTAGATATACCTGTCCATGCTGGTGCTGTTCCCGCCGACATTCCAGTCCCGCTACTTCTAGAAAGTAGAGAGACTGCGGCGGTATTGCCTGTAATAGTGCTGGAGAGATTACTTAAAGGTAACGGAGGTACAGAGGCATCTTTTTGCGCATTAATAGCAGATGTTAAAACAATTCCTCCAAAAGAGACCTGGTCATTTATATCAGCCCGTGTGCTATTTAAATTCGCCAACCGAATATCTCTGACAATATAATTTAAACCAAAATTTGCATTATCTTGTAGATCCGCTACGCCTTGCTGCATCGAATAACTTCTTTGACCTGTAATAAACAGCATAATCGCAGCAGCTGTAATGACAAGCCCTAATGCTAAAGCAATCATCAGTTCAATTAAGGTGAAACCTGCCCTATATTTCAACATTTCTAATATGCCTCCATAATAATGCAGGTCGATGCCGGGTTATAGGCCGTACCATTTGTACAATCACCTGTTCCGGTCCCATCAGTTGCACTAGAATCACCCCATGCAACATAAATGCAATTACGATTATTATTATTTCCCTGACAGTTCATAATATTAATGGTCATACCAAATGAAGCTGCCCGATTAGCCACCTGAGCAACATCAAAATCTGCCAAATCTACAGCTGAACAGTTGTTAGAAAAACAGTTTGTTTTAAAGGCTTTTTGATTTAATGGAAGCTGAACCTGTTGTTGATAGGTTGAAAAAGCATCACGGTTTATTCGTATTCTTTCAGCCAGATCTCGAGCCAAATTGATAGCCTGAATTCTATATGAACCTTCTGAAGTAGCTTCTAGCGCTCTGTATTGCAGAGCAATAAAACCCAAAATTCCAATAGCCAAAATCAGTAATGCCACCATAATTTCAACTAGACCAATCCCTTTTTGATAATTATTCATGAACAGTTCCCTTCTACCGGCTGTTGGATAACCCCCATTTTGGAAATGCTTACTGTTCTTGACAGTTTGGCATTATTTATCTGATCACAGATTACAAAACTTGTATTTCCTGCCGAGTCTTTAACTAAACCATTTAATTGGAAAGTAATAGTTGTTGGAGAGCCTGCTTTCAAAACAGCCTGTCCAGAGGGCATCCAGTGAAATAAGCCTGATGTATCTGGTGCCACACCGGCATTATTAATTTCAGTTTCCAGAACTACTTCTACATCTCTACGCTGTAAGGCAGCCTGAGCACGTGCATTATTTAATACTGACACCAGCTCTCGTGTGCTCTTATTTAAATTTTGTCTTAAAATCATATTTTGAAAAGAAGGGATAGCTATAGTTGTAATAATAGCAACTACCGCAATAGTGACCATCAATTCAACCAACGTAAAACCGCGCTTGAGTTGCATGATCGTCTCCTGTCAAAATTTTGACGTCTTTTAAATAATACAGTTTACATTAACAGAACATATACAGAACAGATAAAGGGTATAAAAAAACAGATAACCGTTATTTAACAACTATCTGTTTTAAAACTTTAAAAGCTAATAAAAATTTATATTTAAGCCTGCGTTACAGGAATTCTTAATTCTTTAGGCAGGCTAAAAGTAATATTTTCTTCACAGCCTGAAAGTTCCTGCGGTGCTTGGGCTCCCCAATCCTGCAGGCGCTGAATTACCTGTTTGATTAAAATTTCTGGCGCAGATGCTCCAGCGGTTACACCAATTTTGGTAGTTTGTCTAAACCAGCCATGTTCCAGCTGATCAGCATTATCTACCAAATAGGCTGTCTTACCCATACGTTCTGCGAGTTCACGTAATCGGTTAGAATTAGAAGAATTGGGGGAACCCACTACTAGTACAACATCACATTGCTTCGAGAGATCACGCACTGCATCTTGGCGGTTCTGTGTGGCATAACAAATATCATCTTTGCGTGGTCCCTGAATATGAGGAAATTTCTTACGCAATGCATCAATTACTTTAGCCGTATCATCAATAGATAAGGTCGTCTGGGTAACAAAAGCAACTTTTTCAGGATTACGCACAATTAAGGCCTCAACATCCTGTTCATCTTCAACCAGATAAATATCGCCACCTTGGCTTTTATCGTACTGCCCCATGGTTCCCTCAACTTCCGGATGACCTTGATGCCCGATCAGAATTGCTTCTATACCTTCACGTGCATACTTGGTTACCTCAATATGAACTTTAGTCACCAAGGGGCAAGTTGCATCAAATACTTTCAGACCACGACGTTCAGCTTCTAGCTGGACTGCCTTGGAAACTCCATGAGCACTAAAAATAACAATATTATCGTCTGGTACTTCATCCAGTTCATCAACAAAGATGGCGCCACGCTGCCGCAGATCATCTACTACAAATTTGTTATGTACCACCTCGTGACGAACATAAATGGGCGGGTTAAAGCATTCAAGTGCACGGTTGACGATCGCAATGGCTCGGTCTACACCTGCACAGAACCCGCGTGGATTGGCCAATACAATTTCCATAAGATCCTCAATGTTCACTTAAACGGCTGAATATTTTTGTCAGAACCCGCCAACTATTTCAGCTCAACTATTTAGTTTAGGCGCGCTCTGCTCTAAAATAGAGAAGATATTTTATCATATCAGGAAAAATATCATGTCGGGTCTATTGTTTGTCGTTTCTGCTGCGTCAGGAACAGGCAAAACATCTCTTGTTAAAGCCCTTCTTGAACGTGTCAGCAATTTGCATGTATCTGTTTCCCATACGACTCGTGGTCAGCGTCCCGGCGAGCTGAACGGTGTACACTATCATTTTACCAGTAAAGAAGAATTTCTGGCCCAAGTTGAAGAGGGCGGTTTTGTAGAATATGCAGAAGTTTTTGGTAATTATTATGGGACATCACAGGCCACTGTAAAAGAACAGCTGGCTAAAGGACATGATGTTTTACTTGAGATTGACTGGCAGGGTGCCGAGCAGGTTCGCAAGATTTTTCCTAATTCTAGACAGATTTTTATTCTGCCGCCAAGTCAGTTTGACTTGCGTCAGCGTTTATCTAACCGCGGTACTGACAGCGTTGAGGTAATTGAACACCGCCTGAGCTGTGCGGTTGAAGACATGCAGCAGTATGTCAATTTTGATTATTTAATCATTAATGATGATTTCAATAAAGCCTTGCACGATCTTGAGTCTGTAATCAATGCTAACCGCCTTACCATGGTCCAGCAAGCTAATCGTCATCAAGGCCTGATCGAAAAACTCATCAGCCCGGTAAGTGAATAAACTTGAGTCAAGCCTAAAAGCATTTTATACTGTGCAGTCTAGCCCAGATTTTATATTGAAATAAACGAGAACTCTTATGGCACGCGTAACCGTTGAAGATTGTTTAGACCATGTAGACAACCGCTTTGAGCTTGTACTAGTGGCAAGCAAGCGCGCGCGTCAACTTGCACGACAAGGCATTGAGCCTACTGTTGAATGGGACAATGACAAACCGACTGTAGTTGCTTTACGTGAAATTGCAGCTGGTCACGTTTCTAAAGATATCCTGAAACAGCGTGATCAGGATTATCAGACTTCTAGCCTTGACTTGGCCCTGTCTGCGAATAATCTGAATCTTGAAGGTTTCTCTTTTCAATAAGACCAAGCTTCTCTAAAAAGGCCTAGTTCAATACTAGGCCTTTTTATTCCAAGGGAATTGAATGTTTTAAAAATCGGCAAAAACAATAGGTCTGATTGAAAAAAATTGCTATTTTTTGCCTGTAAAAAATTGACAAGTGAAGCAATATGATTTTCATTAGAAGATTGTTAAATTTAACTGAAAACTATCAGTAAAGGGTGATTTATGCCAGGCGAAGAGGTCAGCCAAGCCAGATTACAGCTCAAAATGATTATCGATGCGTATTTAAGTCCAGACGACGTCGAGCGTGTACTTGCGGCCTGTGATTTTGCTGATCTTGCACACACCGGCATTACCCGTAAAAGTGGCGAGCCTTATATACTGCATCCGATTGCTGTGACCTGTATTCTGGCACATATGCGTCTTGACAGTGAAACACTGATGGCTGCCTTGATGCACGATGTGGTAGAAGATACCGATTTTTCGAAAGAAGATATTAAAGAAAAATTTGGTCCTGTAGTTGCCGAGCTAGTAGATGGTGTTACCAAGCTAACGCATTCCAGTGATAAACAATATAATAAGGCTGCGTCCTTCCGCAAAATTTTGCAGGCAACTTTACAAGACCCGCGTGTCATTATTATTAAACTGGCTGACCGCTACCATAATATGACTACACTGGATGCCTTACGCCCTGATAAGCGTGCGCGTATTGCTCAGGAAACCTTTGATATATTTGTACCTATGGCGCGTATTGTGGGTATGAACGAGATGGCTGATAACCTCGAGCATTTATGTTATCAGAATCTTGACCTTGATATGTTTGATAATGTTCAGGAAGCACTCAAACAGACCAAGCCAAAACGTTGCCAGTTTCAGGCAATATGGGAACAGAAGCTTGGAGAGCTGTTAAAAGCTTATCATCTTGAAGGGCGAATTAAGAAGAAAGATAACAACATTGAACTATTACGACATTTTGTTAAAAATGAGATGAATCTGCAAGAGCTAACTCATAGCCATGCATTCGAGATTATTTTGCAAAGTATTGCTGACTGTGATCGCCTGGTTGAGGCTTTAGAGCAGAATTTTCAGGTTTTACAGTTTGAAGACCATATCCGTCGTCCCCTGCCCGGTGGTAATCAATCGCTTCTGATGAAACTTAAGGGCGAACAGACTACCTTGTCTTTAACTATTCAGACTGAACTGATGCGTAAGGCCGCGCGCTTTGGTGTGGTATTAGGTGAAAGTGCACCACAAGCTTGCCGCTCGGCTATTCAGGCTTCTATGCAAAATCTGAATACGCTGATTGATGGCGAATGTGCTAAAACCACTTTTAATGATTTACTGGATTATCTGCATCAGGAAAAAATCTGGGTTTATACCCCACACGGTCATCTGCATGAACTTCCTCAAGGTGCTACCGTGGTTGACTTTGCCTATGCAGCCAGCCTGTTTTTAGGTAACCATGCCGTTGGTGCCAAAATTAATGGAGAAATACGACCGCTTTCTACGCCTCTGGTCAGTGGACAGGTGGTTGAGATTATTACAGATGTATTGGCAACTCCAAATCCAGACTGGCTCAGCTTTATCAACACACAAAAAGCACGTCGTGCCTTACAGAATATTTTAAAAGATCAGGATGTTGATGAGCAGCGTTTAGTGGGCCAGCAAGCTTTGAATCGGGCACTGAAAATGTTCAACCGCTCAATAAAAGATTTGTCTGATGCTGATTGGGTTGATCTTTTGCAATGGCGCCATATTGAACATAAAGAAAGCCTGTTTGAACAAATCGCTGTAGGCGATCTGCTACCACAACTGGTTGCTAATCATCTTTATGCTCAGGAACAGGCTGATGAAGAATATAATTCACAACGCCTGATTCAGGGCACAGATGGCGTAGATGTGAAATATGCGCACTGTTGCAACCCGGTCTTGGGTGATCCGATTCAGGGCCATCTGTCACGCCGTGGCTTAATTGTACATCGAGCCCGCTGTAATAATTTAATGCATGAACAGCATCTGCATCCGGAAACAATCATGCCGCTACACTGGAATTCAGAAAGTGAGGAAGAAGTCAGTTTCACTGCTTATCTGTGTATCGACATGGCAATGGATGACGAGCAGATTTCTGACTTGATCTATCAATGTCGTAAAGCCAAGACCGGAGTGGAAATGGTTCAATCGCAGGATGACCGGACCTATGTCAACATCGTAGTCAATAACCGTCGACAGATTGCCCAAATCATTCGCGATTTACGCATGCATTTTGGTTTTCCACGTATTAGCCGTTTGTCTATGCCAGTTGCTTTGGTCCAGAATGCCAGTTAAATCAAGTTGATCAGTTATATCGATTAGTACTTTTGTCACTGCCTGGCATGGTTTATGATCAGACAGGTTAAAAATCAAGGAGAAATCGATGTCCCGCCAAGTGATTCATACTGAAAATGCTCCAGCTGCTATTGGTACCTACTCTCAGGCTATTTTGGTTGGTGAAACACTTTACCTGTCTGGTCAGATTGGTTTAGACCCTTACAGTATGGAGCTGGTCGATGGCATCAAAGCACAGGTTCGCCGGGTCTTTGATAATTTAAAAGCTGTGTGTGAAGCTGCTGGCGGCACATTGGCTGATATTGTCAAACTCAATATTTACCTGACTGATCTTTCCCATTTTCAGCTGGTTAACCAGATTATGGGTGAATATTTTGCTCAGCCCTATCCGGCGCGTGCTGCTTTAGGTGTAGCAAGCCTACCTAAAGGGGCTTTGGTTGAGATGGACGGTATCGTTATTATTAATCAATAATTTATAAAATTTATCAGATCTTTAATCTTAAATAATCAAATCTAAATCATGAATCACTTTGTGCGGCAATCTATGTAATACCCAGATTTCCGCTCAGGTGATATTTCTTTATTCAAAAAGCCAATTAAAAAAATAGCCTTTTTAAATGAATTCCATTGACAAACGATAATAATTATCAATAATATCACTTATCCCGTTTATATTACTGTGGTTAGCGCCGATATGTACGTTTGCCTGTGCCGTGGAATTACTGATCAAGATATCAAAGATGCTGTTGCCAATGGTGCAGAAAGCTATCGTGAAATTCGTGATTTACTTGACCTAGGAACCTGCTGTGGTCGCTGTGCTCCAGAAGCACGTAGTATTATTAGTGATGAACTGTCCGAAATTGCAGCACGTATTTCTGTAGCAGCTTAAGCCCCGAAATATAATGATAATAAAGATTCTTCTTGCGTAAATTAAGGTTCAGCTTCAAGTTTCTTGTGAAGAGAATTAAAAGATTTATGCAAGAACTCTCTCATGATCAATCGATCATCTTCTCCTCCCCGCTTGTGATTTCAGGCGGGTTTTTATTCACTACCATAAAAGCTGCTGTGTTTCTGATTGCGATTTTCATTTGCTGTTCTATAAATTACTCGCCATTCATGGATGGGTTCGCTAAGATAACTCTATAGATTGCCTTATATCTTTCATAAGGCAGAAATTGTTTATGGAGAACTTACAATGAAAGGCAATCGTGATGTAATCAATCAGCTCAACCAAGTGCTTTATCATCAACTGACCGCTATTAACCAGTACTTTTTACACTCTCGTATGTTCAATGATTGGGGGATTGAAAAGCTGGGTTCAGCCGAGTACAAAGAGTCTATTCACCAGATGAAGCACGCCGATAAAATTATTGAACGGATTTTATTTTTAGAAGGGCTGCCAAATTTACAGCATCTTGGCAAACTGTATATTGGTCAGCATACTGAAGAGGTTCTCTCTTGTGATGTGCGTAAGATAAAAGAGAATATTGAAGCCTTACAAAAAGCTGTCTCGTTATCTGAACAGCTTATGGATTATGTAACCCGTGATATGGTACAAGAAATTCTAGAATCTGAAGAAGAGTATTGGGACTGGTTAGAAACCCAGCAGGACTTAATTCAAAGTGTGGGAATTGAGAACTATATTCAGAGTCAGATATAATTTTCTGACTCCAAGATTAAAAAGGGCCTATAATTGTTAGGCCCTTTTTAACATTAAATAATTTTAATATTTTAAGAAATCGTTGCTGTATAGGTGCATCCTCGCACATATTTCTCATCAACGTTAGAAGCACATGTCCATGCCCCATTAGCATCTCGAGTTAAACGAATTTTTTTACCATTAATACCTGGATTACCTTTAGTAAAAGTAAATGTAGAAGTACCTGCTCCACCCGTAGTCCCTACAGCAGCTAAAGCAATTGTTCCGTTAGGATTTGCAGTTTCAGTCATTCCTAGTTTATCAGCAGTTAAATCAGCAGTAGCAGGAAAAGTACCAGTTTCCATAATTTGACTTTCTATATTAGTCTTAAGTGAAGTTAAAGTACTTAAACCAGAAGCAAAATTACTTCTACCGACATAATTCTGATATTGTGGAATCGCAATTGCTGCCAAAATACCAATGATCGCAACCACGATCATGAGTTCGATTAAGGTAAAACCTTTTTGTGTATTCATAACATTCTCCACCACATGTGTTTTTTATATAGCTGTACAGCTAATTTATATATAGCACTAACTGTGCCAAGGCATATTATAATTATTTTTGCTACAAGAACAGTCACTTATATAAATAAAATTTTTTACTTCAATCTATCTCCAATTTAATTGTCATAAATTGACAAAAATTGTCACTATCAGTCTAAAAATACGTCTCATTAATTTAATATAATAGGACAGTTTTCTATTTCATTATCATCATCAATGACCTGGTTCACATAAAAACTGTTTAAAACCTGTCCAATACTTAATACACCTTCTACCACTGCCTTACGGTACTGCTGCTGTTTTAAACCGGCAGTAATCTGCTGACAGATTTCATTCCAGGTATGCTGCTCAGTAGCCTGTTTTATGCCACGATCAATTACAATCTCAACAGTACGTTCACACAGGTTCAGATATAAAAGAACACCACTATTATATTCGGTATCCCAGACGCCTAACTCTGCAAAAAGCTGTCGGGCGCGCAAACAGGTATCTTGACTATAGGCCTGCTGACAGGGAATATGACCTTCAATCACTACCTGAATTTCACCGACATGTCCCTGTTCAGCTTGTTGTACTGCTTGGGCAATCGCATTCTGGTCTTCACGACTGAAATATCGCTTGCTGGCTGGCATATAAAAGAAGTGTTTAAACCAGCGTTTTAAACTATGAGAAGTTTTCTCTTCTAATTTTGGCTGTGTGACAATCTCTGTCGTATCTGTTTTAGTTACCATGAGCCTGATGCTCCTCCCCCGCCAAAGCCACCGCCTCCACCACTGAAACCACCGCCACCAAATCCGCCTCTGCCACTACCGCCTCCACCACGTGAAGCAATAAACAGATGTAGTATGGTCTGGGCAATTGAAGTAATCAGTAAAAAGAAAATCCCAAAACCGAGTAATAAACTGGTAATTATACCTGCACCATTTACCAGACCTGCAGCCACTGCAGCTACACCAGCAGTGGAAGCACTTAAACGATTACCGACAATAAATGAACCGAAAATACCGGCAATTAAAATAAACAGCCCCATGTTAAAGGTGCGCTCTTTAGCTTGCTGCTCATGCAGTGCCTGTTCTTGTTGTAATTTCAGCTGCTCGGCCGCCCGCTGTGCAATTTCGGGATCAAGGTTTAAAATACGCTCAATCTCATTTAAACCGGCATTAATTCCCTGTACATACTGCCCCTGTTTAAAAAAGGGTGTAATCTGATTACGGATAATCCTACTTAGCACAATATCAGGTAATACGCCCTCAAGGCCATATCCTGAAAGAATTTGAATGCGATGGTCATTTACTGCGATAGCCATTAACAGTCCATTATCCTGTTCGGCTGAACCCAGTTTCCACTGGTTTGCAGCACGCATAGCAAAGTCAAAAATATCTTCTTGTCCTGTAGTGGGTACAATAATTATTCCAACCTGTGCCTTACCCTGCTGATAAAGATTTAAAATTTTCTGGTCAATTGCCTGCTTTTCAGCAGCAGTAAGAAGTCCCGCCTGATCTACTACTGGTTGATTTAAAGTCGGTAATCCACGAATAGACTCACCTTCCGCCATATCATTATTAACTTCAGGCGTTTTAGTTCGTGCAGTCGTAGACACGGGGTCTGTCGCGGTATGGCTGGCCTGTTGCTGGTTTTGTAAAACCTTACCTAACACCACAGCTTCAGTTGTGTCATTTTCTACAGGTTCACTCCAAACTGCTTGACCGCCTAGCAGGACTATACTGAGCAAACACAGCCGTATAATACAAAAAGGGATGGTCGCTTGAGCTGCAAATTTATTCTGCATTATCATCCCCCTTTTTTAAGTTTATTCAAAAGATACTGTTGGAGCTTTTTGTGCACCAGCTTCAGCAGTAAAGTTTGGTTTAGGTTCCATACCAATGACTTTTGCTGTCATAACCTGCGGGAACTGACGGGCATAAGAGTTAAAGTCCTGCACGCTGCTAATGTAGCGGTTACGTGCTACAGCAATACGGTTCTCGGTACCTTCAAGCTGGACCTGTAAATCACGAAACTGTTCATTTGCTTTCAGGTCAGGGTAGTTTTCTGAAACTGCAATCAGGCGTGATAACGCACCGGTCAACTGGCTTTGCGCCTGCTGATAGCGTTGAAATAATTCAGGATCTTCCAGTACTTCACGATCTACTTTTAGCCCGGCCACATTGGCACGCGCTTGAGTTACTTCAGTGAGTACCTGTTCTTCGTGTTTGGCATAGCCTTTAACAACATTGACCAGATTCGGTACAAGATCAGCGCGGCGCTGGTACTGGTTTTGTACTTCAGACCAAGCCGCAGTTACTGCCTCATCTTTCACCTGTAAAGTGTTATAACCACAGCCTGAAAGGCTTAATGTACTGGCCAGAATGAGAGCGATTAGGCTTTTACTCAGCATTTTCATGCAGCTATCCTCTAATATTTATTTGTATTTGTTCATTTAAATTCATTGTAAATATAATTTAAGCTATTTGTGTTGCTTTATTTTAAAGATGAGCAAGGAAATTCAAGGAAGGAACAGGCCAGGAAAGCCTAAAAAAGCTTTAATTTATTAAAATTATTAGTAAAAATTTATAAGAGACCATAGATGAAACCCTACTATTCTTTCAATATTAAACTGAGAGTTAATACTGAAAGTCGGTCATCTGATAATCTTGTGCCAGATGCTTTTTCCAGTATTCGAGTTCAATAGAATAATCATTCTGTTCAGGATGAAAGTCTTTTTTATAATATGACAAATATTCTGGAAACAGCTGAACCAGCATTTTAACCAGCAGATAAGCACCAAATAGATTACCCTTAATTTGAGGCAGGCTCTTCCATTTATCCTGCATAAATAAACGTCCGGTTGAGTAGGCTGCGAGACTAAAAAACCCACCAGTTACCCGTTTCATCACGCGACGACGCAAGCGCTGGTCAGCATACAACTGCTGATAAACATCAAATGCAACAGAGCGGTGTTCAATCTCTTCAATGGCATGCCATACCCAAAGCTTCATGGCATCCTCATCTAGTGTACTTAATACCTCAGGATGCTTGAGGATATATCCACCAAGTAAAGCTGTAAAATGCTCAAAAGCACTGGTAATCGCGAGCTGTACCTTGGGCGGTAAATTGCGCACATGTTTATTCTGGCGTTCCAGCCATGCCTGAAAATTATCCAGCTGATAGTCATCTTTACGCCAAGCCTGATTAAATTCAGTATGAGCCTTGGAGTGCATAGCCTCCTGTCCAATAAAAGCAGCAATCTGTGTTTGTAAAACCGGATCTGTAATCTGATCCCGTACATTCCGGACACTATGTACAAAAAACTGTTCACCTACCGGAAAGGTAGAAGACAATGCTGTAAGAAAATGTGACATCAAAGGTGAGTGAGCAAAATAATAACGCGAAATTTTTTCCGGATTGAAGTCTAACTTACGTACAGTAATTCCTGTTGCCTTTGGCCGATTCCGGTACAGTGGATTTGCTGTCATTAAATCATTCATCACAATGGCTGCCTAACGGAGATACCATTAGTATGAGATTAGAAAACTATAACGCACATGGCTAAACTGCTTGCTTTAGTTAGCCAAAACTATCAAATTGATAAATTAAATAGATGGCATACAAGATTTTTTATGCATTGAAAAGAATATTTATAATGAAAATATATAGTACCTATGACTCATAACATAGCGGGTTTGAAAAATTATTAAGACAGTTACTTTAAGACCAAATATTTATTTTAATTATTTAAATACAAATATTTATAAGATGATTAATTATAAATATTTCTTCTAATATTCTAATTAATCAAAAAACCAGACATATAAAAATCACCCCAAGACTGGCCCGAGGTGATGCATTAAAACAATAACTTAAACGTCCAGGTAGTCCAGAATACCCTCAGCGGCTTGGCGGCCTTCCCAGATTGCAGTGACTACCAGATCAGAGCCACGAACCATATCACCACCTGCAAAGATTTTCGGGTTCGATGTCTGGAATTTATATATTTGAAGTTCTGGAGCAACTACACGACCTGAACCATCCAGTTCAATATTGACATCCTTAAACCAGTCAGCAGGGCTAGCACGGAAACCAAAAGCAAGCAACACGGCATCTGCGGGTAATATCTCTTCCGAACCCGGTATTGGCTCTGGGCTACGACGACCGCGACTATCAGGTTCACCCAGTTGAGTCGTCACCACTTTAACACCTGTCACCTTACCATTTTCACCTACAATCTCGACAGGCTGGCGGTTAAACAGGAAGTTCACCCCTTCTTCACGGGCATTTTGTACTTCACGACGTGAACCTGGCATGTTGGCTTCATCACGGCGATAAGCACAAGTTACTTCTGCTGCGCCCTGCCGGATTGATGTACGGTTACAGTCCATGGCAGTATCACCACCACCTAGGACAATCACCTTTTTCCCTTCCATACTAATGTATTCAGATGGATCTTTTTCCCAGCCCTGACAACGGTTAACATTGGCAATCAGGAAATCAAGAGCATCATATACACCTTCATATTCCTCACCTGCAAAGCCACCTTTCATGTAGGTATAAGTCCCCATTCCCATGAACACTGCATCAAAATCATTCAGTAGCTGATCGATCGTGATATCTGTACCAATTTCAGTGTTCAGACGGAATTCAATCCCCATACCGGTGAAGATTTCACGGCGGCGTTTCATGACATCTTTTTCCATCTTAAATTCAGGAATACCAAATGTCAGCAGGCCACCGATTTCCGGGCGTTTATCAAAAACTACCGGTTTTCCCCCATTACGGACCAGAATATCTGCACAGCCAAGCCCCGCCGGTCCAGCACCGATAATAGCAACTTTTTTGCTGGTCCACTGGACATTAGACATATCTGGACGCCAGCCCAGTGCAAAGGCGGTATCATTAATATATTTTTCAGCATTACCAATAGTTACAGCACCAAATCCGTCATTTAGGGTACATGCACCTTCACATAAACGGTCTTGCGGACAAACACGTCCACAGACTTCTGGCAGGGTATTGGTCTGATGGCACAGTTCCGCCGCCTGGAATACGCGACCTTCAGCGATCAGTTTTAACCAGTTTGGAATATAGTTATGTACCGGACACTTCCATTCACAGTATGGATTACCACAGCCTAAACAGCGATGAGTCTGGTTAGATGCAACATCCTGACTAAACGGTTTATAAATCTCCACAAACTCTGCTTTGCGGACAGCAATATCTTTTTTTTCTGGATCCTGACGTGCTACATCCAGAAATTGAAAGTCATTATTGAGGCGTTCTGCCATGTCTCTCTCCGTAGGTGGGCACAGCTCCGTGTTCAGGAGTCTGTACCTGCCTGTTTATTTGCAGTCGTGGAATTATTGAGGATCAGCCTGAGTCGTTTTTAACAACGTCAACAGATTCGCCGCTTTTGGTTTCACCAGCCAGAATTTACGGCTGTAGTAATCAAACTCATTGCGGATCTTGTAGGCCCAGGCACTACCTGTCTCGGCAATGTGCTCATCAATAATTCGCAGCAGAAACTCTTTATGATCTTCCATCGCTTCAGTCGAAATACGGTTTAGATCAATTAACTCATGGTTATAGTAGTCAACAAAATCATTGTCGAGGTCAAGCACATAAGCAAAACCACCGGTCATGCCCGCGCCAAAGTTATGTCCAACTTTACCCAGGACAGTGACCACGCCACCAGTCATATATTCACAGCAGTGATCACCTGCGCCTTCAATTACTGCAAAGGCACCAGAGTTACGTACCGCAAAACGCTCGCCAGCTGTACCAGCCGCGAACAGTTTACCACCAGTTGCACCATATAGGCAGGTGTTACCAATAATTGCGGTATTCTGAGTCTGGAACGGCGAACCTTTTGGCGGGAAGATCGAAATCCGGCCACCCGCCATGCCTTTACCAACGTAGTCATTGGCATCACCTTCAAGGCGAATATGCAGGCCACCCGCATTCCACACCCCTAGTGACTGACCTGCTGTACCATTTAGGTTCATGACTACTGGATGGGCTTCCATACTGAGGTTTCCATAGCGACGGGCAATCTCACCAGAGATACGTGCTCCAATCGAACGGTCACAATTCACCACTTTATAGTTAAAGGTCCCTGTAGTACCTGCTTCAATTGCTGGTAGCATCTCTTCAACCATACGTTCAGCCAGCAGACCTTTATCAAATGGCTCATTGCCCTGCACCTCACAATACTGCGCCTTGCCTTCTGCTGCCGGATGTGAAGTCAGTAATGCACTTAAATCCAGATGGGCATGTTTGTCAGTTTCACCAGGCAATACTTCAAGCAGGTCTACACGGCCAATCAGATCTTTGAGTGAAGCGACCCCAAGCGCAGCCAGCCATTCACGAGTTTCTTCCGCAATAAAATGGAAGAAATTGATTAGCATTTCTGGCTCACCAATGTAGTGCTCATGACGCAGATGGTCCTGCTGAGTTGCAACACCGGTTGCACAGTTATTCAAGTGGCAGATCCGCAGATATTTACAGCCTAATGCAATCATTGGTGTAGAACCAAAACCGAAACTTTCCGCACCCAGAATTGCAGCTTTAATAACATCCAGACCGGTCTTCAGGCCACCATCAGTCTGTACTCGCACCTTGCCACGCAAATCATTTACACGCAGGGCCTGATGCGCTTCTGCCAGGCCCAGCTCCCATGGAGAGCCGGCATGATGAATTGATGATAATGGTGAGGCCGCTGTACCACCATCATATCCAGAGATGGTGATAAAGTCCGCATATGCTTTGGCTACACCCGCTGCAATAGTTCCCACCCCTGGCTCAGACACCAGTTTGACTGAAACCATAGCCTGCGGATTAACCTGTTTCAAATCAAAAATCAGCTGAGACAAATCTTCAATTGAATAAATATCATGATGCGGTGGAGGAGAAATCAGGGTAACGCCTGGTACCGAGTAACGTAAGCGTGCAATCAGACTATTGACCTTACCACCTGGTAGCTGTCCGCCTTCACCCGGTTTCGCCCCTTGAGCTACCTTAATCTGCAAAACTTCTGCCGAGGTCAGATAAGCAGGTGTTACACCAAAACGTCCAGAAGCAATCTGCTTGATTTTTGAGTTACGAATGGTCCCGTAACGTGCCGGATCTTCACCACCTTCACCAGAGTTTGAACGACCACCAATGGTATTCATTGCTACAGCAATTGCTTCATGCGCTTCTGGAGATAACGCACCCAATGACATCCCCGCAGAATCAAAACGTGGAAGAATCGACTCTACAGACTCAACCTGATCAAGTGCAATCGGATTATCTGTTTTCAGCTTAAATAGATCACGAATAGTGGCAATTGGACGCTGGTTAACCAGCTGTGCATATTCTTTAAAGTCCTGATACTGGCCAGAACGCACAGCTTTATGCAACGCATTAATCACATCCGGATTAAAGGCATGATATTCCTTACCGAATACGAATTTTAGCATACCACCCTGATCAATCGGCTTACGCGCTTTCCAGGCTAAGTCAGCCAGTTTCTTCTGATCATTTTCAAGGTCAACAAAAGTTGCGCCCTGAATACGGCTTGGTACACCAACAAAGCAGGTATCTACCACTTCACTTGATAAACCCACAGCCTCAAACAGCTGACCGCCACGATAAGATGCAACGGTAGAAATGCCCATTTTTGACAGGACTTTCAGCAGGCCTTTTTCAATACCTTTACGGAAGTTTGCTTGCGCATGAATCGGATCACCCAGCAGTTCGCCTTTGGCAATCAGATCATTGATGACATCATAAGCAAGATAAGGGTAGATAGCTGTTGCACCAAAACCTAACAGTACTGCAAATTGATGTGGATCACGTGCAAAGCCGCTCTCGACCACAATATTGGCATCGGTACGCAAGCCAGCCTGAATCAGGTAATGATGGACAGCACCTGTCACCATGACCGCATTTGCCGGCAGATAGCCTTCACGAATCTTTTTGTCCGATAAGACCAGAATAGTTTTACCATCACGAATGGCCTGAGCAGACTCGGCACAGATCCGCGCGATTGCAGCCTGTAAACCTTCTTCTGCAACATAGTTCAGGTCAATCTCGGCAATCTCATAACCTGTGCGACCCAATGTACGGATCTGATGCATTTTTGAGTTAGACAATACTGGACTTGAAATAATCAGACGGTCTGCATGTTCTGGTCCCTGCTCAAATACATTCTGTTCACGACCCAGACAGGTTTCCAGTGACATCACGATTGATTCACGCAAAGGATCAATTGGCGGATTGGTCACCTGCGCAAACTGCTGACGGAAATAATCAGATACATGACGAACCTGGTGTGACAAGACGGCCATAGGAGTATCATCACCCATTGAACCGACAGCTTCCTGTCCACTTTCAGCAATCGGACGCAATAGCTGGTCCCGCTCTTCAAAGCTGACCATGAACATTTTTTGTGCAGCTTTTAACTGCTCATTTTTCAGACCTTTTTCACACAGGTGCTCTTCAAGCTCCGGACTGCCTTGCAACCGGATAGCATGGTCACGCAACCAGGCACGATAAGGACGCATATTTTTCAAGTGCTTGTTGACATCCTGAGTGTCTAGCAACTTACCGGTCAGGGTATCGATCACGAGGATCTGTCCAGGACCAACACGACCTTTAGAAATTACATCTTCTGGTTCATAACTCCACACCCCAATTTCTGATGCCAAGGTAATATAGCCATTTTTGGTAATTACCCAACGAGCCGGACGCAGTCCGTTACGGTCTAGCATACAGATCGCATGGCGGCCATCCTGAATAACCAGACCTGCAGGACCATCCCAAGCTTCCATATGCTTAGAATTAAATTCATAAAATGCGCGCAAGTCTGCATCGAGTGTTTCCACATTTTGCCATGCTGGTGGAACCAGCATACGCAAAGCACGGAACAGATCCATACCACCACCCACCAGAATTTCTAGCATATTATCTAAACTTGATGAATCTGAACCGGTACGGTTCACAATTGGCGTCATCTCAGTCAAGCCGGGTAATAGCGGATTTTCAAATTTTGGTGTGCGCGCCATTGCCCAGTTACGGTTAGCTGTAATGGTATTAATTTCACCATTATGTGCCAGATAGCGGAATGGCTGAGCCAGTGGCCAACGCGGCAGCGTATTAGTCGAGAAACGCTGATGGAACACCACGATATGTGAATGTAGGCGCTCATCGGCCAGATCCGTATAAAAATCTGCAATCGCTTCTGGCATCATCAGACCTTTATAGCTAATGACAGTAGTAGCCAGCGTGGTAACATAGAACAGTGGATCATTGACCTGCTGTTCGGCACGACGACGTGCCAGGAAAAGCTTGCGGTTAAATTCGACTTCAGTAACTCCCATTGGGCAGTTCACTAAAATCTGTTCAAACGCAGGTAGAGAACGCAAAGCAATTTCACCCAACACTTCAGTTTTTGTTGGGACTACGCGCCAAGTTGCAACTTTTAAGCCTTCTGCTTCTATTTCTTTATTTAAAATCTGTTTAGCATGGTGAGCTAAGGCTGGATCAGTATTTAGAAATACGGTTCCAGCAGCAAATATTTCAGTCAGGTTGACGCCAAGTTTTTGTGCTTCTTCACGGAAAAACTGTTTAGGCATCGCCAGTAACAAGCCACAACCATCACCGGTTTTACCATCTGCAGCAATACCGCCACGGTGAGTCATGCAACTTAAACTATGAATTGCAGTCTCGACCAAATGATGGCTGGCTTCACCCTGCATGTGGGCGATCAGGCCAAAACCACAGTTATCTTTAAACTCATCGGGTTGATATAAACCTTGAGCGGGAGCTACAGTATTAGGCGATGGCATGTGCATAGCGTACCCTTCTTAACATGGCCCCTAATGGGCATCGAACAATTTTTCTCTCTATAATTTGCAATTTGCTCTCTTAACCAGCAGCAGATGTAAAAAGCTCAGTCACCGGCCTAAATATACGCTTACTCTGTAAGAAAGGTATATGGTTATGGCTTCTGTTTTTCTTTCTACGAACTCTTTTAAAGCATGCAAGAGAAGTATCTAGCAGTTTAACTGAGCAGTTTTGGTGTCAACCGGATAAATCAGATTCAAATAGCCTTTTAATAAAGCAAAAAAGATGCCAACTTTTAAAAATATTACTAATTACTTAAAAAACATAAATCTAAGCTACTTAAAAGCATAGTAAGTTTATTTTTAAGACCAATTTACGACCCAATATGGTGCAAAATTATTTTAAATATAAAAAATATGCTCTATTTTGCATCATTGCGAAGAGTTTTATACAGGTCCTGAATTTTAATATTAATTAAAAGGATCACTAATTTCATTTTCAACAGGTCTAGAGGCATCAGCTGAGGTACCAGCACGTGATGGCTGCGAAACAGGAATATTAGATTGTGAACGCTGTACATCAACTACATTACCCTCTTGATCTCTTCTGGTAATTGTCGTTTTTACAGTGGAAGGCGCATTATTGGTTTGCGCTGTATTAGCTGCCGGGTTTGGTCGGCTAAGTAAGCTCTCATCAATTTTAGGTAAGGCAGCCGGTTTCAAGACAATTTCACGTACTTTTGCACTTCCGCTCATCTCCTCTGAACCTAAATCATTTACAAAAGCTGCATAATCTTCAAACTTTTGTGTATGCGGCTTAAGCGAAGGTGGAAGTACAAGATTTAATTGATCCAATGCCTGTTCAGCTTCCTGAGCTGTCTTATACTTGCCATAAGCCAGCACATACTGTTCTGTCTGTTCTTCGCCACTGAGTCGGAAATAAATAAAATTATTACGTTGAGGCTGTTTCTTCAGAAAGCTTTTAATAATATCTTCTTCAGAAGAGCGAAATAGTTCATTGGTCCAGAGTTTCTTATTCTCCAGCATAAATTTAGTACCACGGAACTCAGGCTCATGAATGCCTGAAGCCACTATTCGGGTAGTCAGTTCAAGTGGCCGAACTTCTTCCAGTAATGCACCAAGATGGGTCATTGAACCAACCTTCTCAGGCTGAATCTGAGTTTGGGCTTCACTCTCAGGCGTTTTTTTCACTTCAACCAATTGCTCTTTATCTGTCATCAGCCAAAAGATGAAAGCAAGTAACAGGCATAGCAATCCGCTCATCAGCCAGATATACCGCTGAATATTGTCCCGTTGCATACGAACTGCTGCCATATTTTGCCTATGCTCCTTGTTGATTTGCAAGAATTGCCTGCTTCATCAGCTTTAAGTCAAATTCTCTGGTAATTATAGCTTGTCCCAACTGTTTCAGGAGGACCAGACGCAGTTGTCCATTCAGAACTTTTTTATCATGTGCCATATATTCCAGAAACTGCTCAAGCGGAATGTGCGGACATACTATCGGTAAATTTGCACGTTGAATAATATTTTTTGTACGTTGCAAGTCGTCTGCTGAAATCCAGCCCATACGTTGAGACAAATCTGCTGCCATGACCATACCGGTGGCAACTGCCTCTCCATGCAACCACATTCCATAGCCCAGATAAGATTCAATCGCATGGCCAAAAGTATGGCCAAGATTTAATAACGCACGATTGCCTTGCTCTTTTTCATCACGCGCCACAATACGGGCTTTATGCGCACAGGAGCGATACACTGCTTCGGCCAGAAGCTCAGGATCACGAGCAACCAGCTGATCCATATGCTGCTCTAGCCATTCCAGAAAATCACGGTCTCCCAGTAAGGCATATTTGATTACTTCAGCAAGGCCAGCCGATAACTCACGGTCAGGTAATGTCTTTAGCTGTGACATGTCTGCCATAACTACCTGTGGCTGCTGGAAAGCACCAATCATATTTTTACCCAGCGGGTGATTAATTCCTGTTTTCCCCCCGACACTGGAATCCACTTGCGAAAGCAAGGTCGTTGGCACCTGAATAAAATAAACTCCACGCTGAAAGCTGGCAGATGCAAATCCGGCCATATCTCCAATTACACCACCTCCAAGCGCCAGAACGGTACAGTCCCGGTTAAAGCCAGCTTGCAAAAGTGCATCGAAAATCAGATTAAGATGCTGAATATTTTTATACTGTTCACCGTCAGGCAATACACACGTAGCGACTACTTTATCCAGAGATTTAACCGCACTTACATAATGGTTCAAGTAAAGTTTTTCGAGGGTAGTATTGGTTACAATCATAACCTGCTTGCCCAGAATATAAGGTTCAAGCAAAGTCTGAGGACTCAGATCACTACCAATAAAAATAGGATAACGGCGATCGCCTAATTCAACATATAAGGTTTGCATACAGTCTGGAACCCGTAATCATGGTGCGGAGTGTAACTCTTCAGAGCTAATAATCTTCAAGATTTTTTGGGCTAGATCTCGTGCTGCCCCTTGATTGGTCTCGATAATATAATGTGCCACTTCCCGGTAGAGCGGGTCACGGGCAGCCAACAGGTCTCGAAGCTTCTGTTCCGGGTTTTCTACTTGTAATAATGGCCGGTTTTTATCACGATAGGTACGTTGAAGCTGAATTTCTACTGGTGTATAGAGATATACTACGATGCCGCGCTGCTTGAGGAATTCACGGTTAGGCGCCTGCGTTACAGCCCCACCACCTGTAGCTAGCACCAGCTTTTGCCGAAGTGTTAGCTGGTCAATAACGGCGGTCTCCCGACTCCGGAAACCAGCTTCTCCCTCTTTTTCAAAAATCCAAGGGATATTTGCCCCTGTTTTACGCTCCAGTTCATGATCACTGTCCAGAAATTCCCGGCCCAGTAACTCTGCCAGATGTCGCCCCACAGTGGTTTTTCCAGCTCCCATCGGCCCTACCAAATAGATATTTGGCAGGGTGTCAAACTCTTTGCTTGGCAAGGAGTCACCTATTGAATTACTTGAATTAAAAATATATTAATGATTTCCAGTCGCACTGTCATTAACAATTCGTGGTGTGACAAAAATCAGTAACTCACGCTTGTTATCACTTTTAGCATCACGGCGGAATAAACGGCCTACACCCGGCAGGTCTCCGAGAACAGGTACTTTCGTTTGCGTATTCCTGGTTTCCTGTTCAAAAATACCGCCAAGGACTACAGTTTCACCATTGTTAACCAGCACATTAGTATTAATTTCATTCTTGTTAATCGCGATCTGGCCAGTTGGTGTCGGGTTCCCCGGAGTATCGCTGGTAATGTTCAGTAACATCTGGATTTTACCATCAGGAGTAATACTTGGTGTTACATTCAGACTTAAAGTAGCATCCACAAATTCAGTGGTAGAAACTGCATTGGCGCCACCGCCCTCTGAAGACTGGTAGGGAATTTGAGTACCAGAAGCAACTCGGGCCTGCTGTTTGTCAGCTGTTAGTACTTTCGGCGTAGAAATGACTTCACCATAACCATCAGCCTGCAAGGCTGACAATTCGAGATCCAGCATAAAATCAGAAAGACTAATTAAACCGAAGGCAATACGGCTTGCACCCGGAGCTGTAACGCCTAAATCCACATTCAGGTTTTGTGGACGCTCTATGGTGTATTTGCCTTCATCATCAGGATCACGCAGATTCCATAAGGTGGTTTCACTGCCGCCGACCAGCAGGCTGTTATTACGGGTAATACCCTGTGAAAGAATTCCCCACTTCACGCCCATTTCTTTGGTGAAGTCAGTACTAGCCCTGACAATACGGGCCTCAACCATCACCTGTTTTACCGCTACATCCAGAAGATCAATCATACGGCGGATCTGGTCAAGTTTCTGAGCCGTATCATTAATGATTAAGGTATTGGTACGTGGGTCTATTGAAATGGTTCCTCTTGGACTTAGCAGGCTTCCCACACTATCACCCAGTGCTTCCGTATTGTTTGAAGCACCGTTAGCACTACCATTACCACTATTTCTGCCTTGGGTAATCAGTTTTTCGATATCGACAGCTTTTGCATAATTCAGCTGGATATATTCAGTTTGTAAAGGCATAAGTCTGGTACTTTGCGCAATTGCCTTAGCCTCTTCCTCTTCTGCTTTAATCAGCTCTGCAACCGGAGCAATCCAGATTACATCACCATTACGACGTTTATCCAGGTTTTTGGTTTTTAAAATAATGTCTAAAGCCTGGTCCCATGGTACATCTTTCAGGCGCAACGTAATATTTCCCTGAACAGAGTCGGCTGCAACCAGGTTGATACCAGTGAAATCTGCTAACAACTGTAATACCCGACGAACCTCAATATCCTGAAAGTCGAGTGAAACCTTTTTACCGCTATAATTAGGTGCAGAACGGGTTTTGACCGTACTCTTTTCTTCCGGGCGCTTTAAACTGACTGTTAAGCGGTTCTCAGTCTGATACGCCATATACTCATAACTGCCAGTTGATTGAATAGTAATAATACCATTACCGCCTTCATTATAGGCATCAACAGTCGAGACCGGCGTGGCAAAATCATTCATATTCAAACGGCGGATTAGATGGGAAGGGATTTTATTTCCCAGCATCCTGACTATGACTTTACTTCCCTGCTGCTGTACATCAGCAGGAGTATTCGGGTTCAGAAAATCAATTAAAACCTGTCCCTCGCCCTGACTTCCACGCTGGAAACCAATGTTCGAGATACCCTGAGCAGGCTGCTGTGCTACAGCAACTGGCTGTGGCAATACTGTAGGCGCGCCTGTTACCGGATTAATCTTTAAAATAAAAGTATTGCCTTCTACACGGGTAGTAAAGGCACCTGCATCTTTTAAACTTACAATAATTCGGGAACGTTGTTCATCAGAGGCCACATGAATTGCGCTTGCTTCATTGGTAGCAACCGGAATACTAGGCTGTTTAAGATTTTGTTTGGCCTGATCAAAGTCTAAGATCAGTCGCGAAGGCTGTTCAAGCTGATAAGCCTGGGGCTGGGGCGGCAATCCATTAAACATGACTCGAATTTCTGTCCCTTGTCCCGGAATCTGCATAGGTACAATATTGGTAATATTGACCGCTGCACTTGCTACCTGCATCATTGCTGCAGCAACTGCTCCCATCGCAAATTGACGATATAAATGAATCATGCTGTTGCCATCCCCCATCAAAAATTCTTGAAAACTCTTTTTCATTTTTATTCCTTTCATCCTTAAGGCTGTGGCCCAATCAGTACTAGACTGCGGGGACGTTCCACATAGCCTTCGCGCCCATCCGGGATGATCTCAACCAGATCAATCTGGGTAGGTGTAATCTGAACAATACGCCCATGATGCATACCCATATAGTTCCCGCGCTGCACTTGTTCAATCTGGCCATCGGGCGTCTGGATTAGTGCAATAATCTGCCCTCTTGAATTACGCATACTGCCTTTCATATTTAAAGATTCAAGGGCATAGCTCTCAAGAGGTTGGGGTTGGCGTGAAAAATTCGGATAAACCCGCTTCCCGGCCATAACTTTTAACTCAGCTGCAAGCGAGCTAGGTAAAAATGGACTTCTGAACTGATGTGCTGCATAAGCAAATGTAGGTACAGGACTGAACACAGGTGCCGGTTCAATCGGTAGAGGTGGTTGGTTACGAATGACTGCCATCTCTTCATTTACTGCATCTATACGTGAATCACAGCCTACCAGAATCATGCCGCAGCACAGGCCTAAAATGATCTTATTCCAAGTCATTGTGGCTGCCCTCCTGCTGGGGTATCCGTAGTATTTGGCTGCTCATTATTACCGACATATCGGTATGTTTTAGCTTTCACCGCATAATTTACTTCTGGAATATCTGAGTTCTGCGCCTGTGTACTGGTAATTTCAAAGTCATGCAGGGTTACAATTCGTGGAAGCGCCGCAATAGTGCTCACAAAAGAACCAAAGGCATGATAATCACCTGTTGCCTGAATATCAATTGGCTGTTCAATAAAGAACTCCTGCCGAATTTCACTTTCTAGACGAATATTTTTAAATTTCAGGCCAGAACTTACTCCTGCAACGTTAATATCTTCAACCAGTCCAGGAATCTCGGTTTCTTTAGGCAACTGTTCCAGTTGCTCATTAAAATTCGCTTCCATTTCCTGTAGTTGTGCTTGGTATTGCTGTAAGTTACGCAGTTTAGAGTCCTTTTCACGAAACTCGTTTAACAAATTCTGTTCTTGTGCCTGCGCATTAGAAATAGCTTCAAGTTTGGGGCGAATTGCTAAGAAATAGCCAATTGCACAAACCAGCAGGAACAGAAATATCCAGCAGGTCAGTTTGACTGAAAAAGGCCAGCTGCCGTAATTATGTGTATCCAGAGTATTAAACTGTTGCAGGAAGGCTTCTAGCGTCATTTTTCTTTTAGCAGGTTTAGCATCTTCCTGGTTTAAATCATCAAATTCTTCACGACTCATTGTGCTGCTCCCGCTGCAGGACCCGTTGCTGCTGTATTGGTTGGTGCATTGGGATCAGCCGATGGTGGACTATCAGCAGCAATCTCACCTGCGTCCACAGTTACAACAAAACTGCCATAGTTTTCTTCTGGTCGGGGTATCAGCGAACTTGGGGTCTGCTCTTTCTTTTCTTCCGCGGCAAGGAATGAGTTCATAAAGGCATTACGATACCAAGGTGAAGCTTCTAGTCCACGCAAAAGCTCAGCTACAGTGTTCGGGCTTTCTGCCTTCCCTTCGAGAGTAAATTTATCACCAGTCCGTGCAAATTTGGTCAGATACATATTGGTTGGGATTACACGTGCCAGCTCATCCACCAAACGAACAGTAACCGGACGTTTACCCTGTAAGCCCTGAATCAGGTTCATGCGCTCAATAATGGCATCACGCTGTTCTTGCAGGCCATCTAGAGATTTAAGCTGTATATCCAGATTCTGGTTAGTACTGATAATCAGTTGATTAGCTTGTTCCTGATCATCCAGCTTGCGGTCATAGTACATCCAGGTCAGTACCACTCCGGCTAAACCTAGTAATGCCACCCCAATACAAATAATAATAAATTGCTTTTTCCGTTGTTCCCTTAGCTCATCACGCCAAGGGAGCAGGTTAATTGTTGTCATTAATCAAAACTCCTCAGCGCCAAACCACAAGCCACCATGAGTGAAGATGCATCTTTTTCAACTTTTTGTACATCAACCTGCGGCGCAAAACCCATCTGTAAAAATGGATTGGCAATTGTTACCCGGTAGCCCAGCTTTTGTTGGAGTAGTTTGGCCAGTCCCGGTATGTTGGCATTTCCCCCTGCCAATAAAATATGATCAATCTCATTAAACTGTGAAGACGAGAAAAAAAACTGCAAAGAACGAGCAGCCTGTTGCACTAAGGCCTCTAAGAAAGGCTCGAGTATTTCAATATCATAATCATCTGGCAAATTACGCTCTTTTTTGGCCCGGCCAGCTTCTTCATAGGAAAGGCCATAACGATTCTGGATGTCCTGAGTCAGCTGCTTTCCACCAAAAACCTGCTCGCGAGTATAGATAATCTTGCCATGCTGCATGACAGACAAAGTTGTCATGGTGTGGCCGATATCTAGAATACCTACAGTATTCACCCCTATAGGCAATGTATCAGCGAACACTTTAAACGCACGTTCTAGCGCATAACTTTCTACATCAGCAATTTTCGCAGTTAGACCGGCCATTTCCAGCACTTCGACACGTGCATCTACATTTTCAGTACGGGTGGCCACCAGCAGTACATTTACTCGATCAGGATTTGCCAATATATCTGGCAACACTTCGAAATCAAGACTGACTTCGTCTAAAGGAAAAGGAATATATTGCTCTGCATCCATACGGATCTGAACTTCACGTTCATCATCGTTCATGTCTGCATCCATCTCGATGACTTTATTAATCACCGCCGAAGTAGGTACTGCAAAAGCCGCATTAGCCGCCTGAGGGTTAGCAATGTCAATTACGCGCTCTAAAGCATCGGCAACCGCTTCAGGATTCAGAATATTTTTTTCAACGACACTTCCATCGGAAAGCGGATAAAGCCCGTAACTTTCAACCCAGTATCTGCCACCTTTTACAGAGAGCTCTAACAATTTAACCGAAGTAGAACTTACATCTATTCCGACTAATCCTTTATTTGGTTTACGATATAACCTGAGCACAATGCTTTCCTATTATTTTTTTATCCCCAAAAAAAATAACGAACTAATAGTCAGCGTATAATTTTGCACGGATACAATATCTCATCTAACAATCCGTTTATCTAACGGCTATACTGACCATCAATTAGTTTGCCATTAGCTCTTATTAAAACTTACTTGTTATGAAAAAGCTATCCAGTTCAGGCCGTGTTCACCCCTTTTTTTCTATTTTAATTATCATTCTAGTCTCAATACCAATGGGGTTTTATGGTATTTATCTTTATATTGCCCCTTCACTGCCTGAAATGAGTTCGCTCAAAAAAGCACCTTTACTTAAGCCGTTACAGGTCTATACTGCCGATAACGAGCTGGTGGCTGAGTACGGTGGAAAATTGTCTGTACCGGTTGAATATAAACAGATTCCGCCAGCCTTTATTCATGCTTTTCTTGCCGCAGAAGACTCCTCATTTTTTGAGCATAGTGGCATCAGCTTTAAAGGCTTGGGGCGTGCTGTTACAGAGAGTGTTACCGGATCTGACGTGCAGACTGGCGGTTCAACTATTACTATGCAGGTGGCCAAGAACTATTATTTAAGCCCGGAGCGTACCTTAAAACGTAAATTGACAGAGATTTTTCTGGCACGAAAAATCGAGCAAAACCTGAGTAAAGAAGAAATTCTGACCTTATATGTCAATAAGATTTTCTTAGGTAAAAATGCCTATGGTATCGCCGCAGCTGCCAAAATTTATTATAACAAAAGTCTGGATGAGCTAAGTCTGGCACAAATGGCAATGCTGGCCGGCCTGCCTAAAGCTCCATCGAAATATAATCCGGTTGCTAACCCTGAACGGGCATTGGAACGTCGCAACTGGATTCTGGGCCGTATGTTACAGCTTGGATATATCAGCCAGTCACAATATCAGGCTGCCGTGGCCGAGCCAATCAACTTGGACATGCCTGATCGTGGAATCAGTAACCGCTTTCCCTATGTAGGTGAGATGGTTCGCTCTGAACTGGTAGAACGCTTTGGTGATCTGGCCATCGATTCAGGCTATAAGGTGTACACCACCATTGATAGTAAACGTCAGGCCTATGCTGAACAGGCAGTCCAGAATGGTCTGGAAGATTATGACCGTCGCCATGGCTGGCGCGGGGCCGAGGCACATGATGAGCCTTTAAACAAATTTCGGGCATTTGCAAATACTTACCCTGCACAGGTAGTCAAGGTCAATTCCAACTCATTTGAAGCACTGATGCAGGATGGTTCTACAGTGACAGTACCATGGTCTGGCATGTCTTGGGCAAGGCCTTACCGCAATGCTAACAGTGTAGGGGGAGCGCCAAGTCGTGCCTCTCAGATTGTGAAAGTTAAAGATATTATCCGGTTGCGCCCGAATGAAAGTAAAACTTCATGGGCACTGGTCCAGTTACCAAAAGTACAGGGCCAGCTGATCGCAATTAATCCAAATAATGGAGCGATTGAAGCAGTTGTAGGGGGCTACAGTTTTTATCAGTCCAAGTTTAACCGGGCCTTACAAGGCTGGCGTCAACCTGGCTCCACAATTAAACCCTTTATCTATGCTCTGGCTTTAGAGCGTGGAATGACCCCCTATACGATGGTAAATGACAGTCCGATTACGATCGGTAAATGGACACCCAGAAACTCGGATGGTCGATATCTGGGAATGATTCCTTTACGCCGTGCACTCTATTTGTCACGTAATACGGTCTCTGTACGTTTACTACAAAATGTAGGAATTGAGCGTGCGCGACAGTTACTTATGGACTTTGGTTTACGTGATGACCAGATTCCACGCAACTATACGATTGCTTTGGGAACACCACAGGTTTTACCTGTACAGATGGCAACCGGTTATGCCACCTTTGCCAATGGGGGCTACCGAATCCAGCCTCATTTTATTAGTCGAATTGAAGATGCCTATGGCAAAGTGATTTTTGAGGCTGACCCGGAATATGCCTGTATTCCTTGTATTAATGCCAAAGATGATACTGAAGAAGACACTCCGCAGACGCCTGATGATGAAGTCATTGAAGTGACCAATCAGTCTTTAGAGCAATCAAAAAATAATATTAGCGAGCAGAAAGAACCGGAATCAGATTATCGTCAGGCGCAGCGCATTTTAAAATCGAGCTCGGCTTATGATATGGCCAATATTCTTCGGGATGTGATACAGCATGGTACAGGACGCGCTGCTTTAAAAATTGGCCGTGGTGATATTGGAGGCAAAACCGGTACTACAAATGATGCTAAAGATGCGTGGTTTGCGGGTTTTAACGGCAAACTAGTGACTGTGGCCTGGGTTGGCTTTGACCAGCCAACAACTCTGGGCCGTCGTGAATATGGCGGGGGAGCAGCTTTACCGATTTGGATTAACTTCATGGGGAATGCGCTCAAGGGGACTCCAGCATCCTGGGTACAGCTAGACAAAAATGCTAAAGCTCCCCGACTACAAGAAACAGCGGGCCAAGTAGAGCCTAAGGTTGATCGTGCTTCCCCTCCTCTGGCACGTCCTTTATATCGTCCGGCCCCTCCTCCGGCTGCTGTCACTAATGACTTTGCCGATTTGCCCGGTGAAGAAATCCTGATTCCTTCACGCTCAGCTCCACCTCAAGTTAATACACCGGATCAACCTGCCCGAACACAGCAACCACGTACTGAACCTCAGCAACGTGATGCACTGGAGAATCTGATTCAAGAGGTCCAATGATTTAAATAAAGAAGCCACCATAAAGGTGGCTTCTTTATTCTTAAAGTCAGTCTTTTTTCTTGAACAGATAAACCTGAAAACTGCCTTGAGTCTCAAAATTTTCCAGTGCTTCTAATCTTTGGCGGTGCTCTGGTTTTGCCTTATAAGCATAAGGGGTCATGGCAACCAGATTTTTGAGTTGCGCCTGGTTGAGCAGTAGCCGGGTTTCAATCAGTGGCTGTTCAACCAGCTCAAAATGTTCTGCCAGCTGCTCAACAAACTTGGCCGGTTCATGAGCATTTACTTCTTCAAATAATACTTCACGCATACTGTAGAGATGCTCAGGCCCTGGCGTAACTACCATAAGATAAGCCCCTGGCTTTAAGACCCTCAAGATCTCCTGCTGGGGAATGGGACTAAATAAACTGGTACATAAATCTATTGAATGGTCAATTACAGGTAAAACTGCACCTGTACCAACCACCCAAGTTACCTGCCGATTGGTCTTTGCAGCAACCTGTACCGCATTTTTAGCAATATCAACTCCTACACATTGCAAGACTTCAGACTGCATGGCCTGCGTGTAATATCCTTCACCACAACCAATGTCCAGCAGGTTTTCAATACGAAGACTGGAGATTATCTTGACCACTGCCTGCTGTAACGGTTCATAAAAACCATCAGCCAAGAATGCTCGTCTTGCCTGAACCGACTCAGGCGTATCGCCCGGATTTTTACTGTGTTTATGTTGTACCACATGCAGATTGACATACCCCTGTTTGGCCACATCATAACTGTGGTGATTTACGCAGCGCCATGTCCTGTCTATCAATTTGAGTTGTTCCCGACATACAGGACACATGAGCAGGTTCATTATTTTCTCCAGAATAAAAAAAGCCGGCAGTTATTAGCAAATGCCGGCTTTTATAAAAAGATTTGCTTAACGTAATTTTAAGGTCATTAGTCCCAAAACCACTAGCATAATTGTAATAATCCAGAAGCGGATTACTACCTGGGTTTCTTTCCAGCCCTGCTTTTCATAATGATGATGCAATGGTGCCATCAGAAAAACTCGTTTGTTACGCATACGTAGCGAGCCAATTTGCAGGAAGACGGAAATTGCTTCCATGACAAATACACCGCCCATAATTGCAAAAACAATCTCCTGACGAACCATGACCGCAATTGTACCGAGCATTGCTCCCAGTGCCAGAGCACCCACATCTCCCATAAACACCTGAGCAGGATGAGCGTTGTACCAGAGGAAAGCCAGACCGGCACCAATCATGGCCGAACAGATAACTACCAGTTCAGAAGAATATTTTACATAAGGAATATGCAGATAATCAGCAAAGCGTACATCACCTGCCAGATAGGCAAATACACCTAGTCCTGCAGCAACCAGTACAATAGGCATAATTGCCAAACCATCCAGACCATCAGTCAGATTAACCGCATTTGAAGCACCATTAATAACCAGATAGGTAAAGACAATAAAGGCGATACCGAATGGGATAACGGATAATGGAATCGTCAGATTTTTAAAAAATGGAATAAGCAGATCCAGCATGTTAGCTGTCTGTACGGCACTAGGTTGCTGGGTTGCAATATAATACAGTGCAATACCGGCACCTAAAGAGGCAATAGATGTCCAGAAGAATTTCTTGCGCGCAGGTAGTCCGGCATTATCTTTATAACGGATTTTGATCCAGTCATCTGCCCAGCCTACTGCACCAAAAATTACCATCACGCCCAGTACAATCCAGACATAAGGATTAGATAAATCTGCCCAGAGTAGTGTTGAAATACCAATCGATAATAGAATCAACACCCCACCCATAGTAGGTGTACCCATTTTTTTCGCATGATTTTCAGGAGCAAAAGAGCTGACTGCTTGACCATATTTAAGTGCCTGTAACTTGCGAATCATGACTGGTCCCAGAATGAGACCAATACTGAGGGCCGTCAGGACACTCAATAGAGAGCGAAATGTTAAATAACGAACCACCTGAAACGAACTATGATAGCCCGCAAGCTGTTCAAACAACCATAACAGCATTAAATTTTCTCCATCAAATCAGCCATCAACGTCTCCATATGGGTATAACGAGAACCTTTAAACAGGAAACTCATAGACTGTGGTTGATGTGTTTCGACCAGACTCATTAGAAAAGGAAGTGCTTGGGCCTGAGTCAGAAAGGCCTGCATTTTTTTCCCGTACTGGGTGCTACGGGCACCTTCAAGTGCAGCGGGTGCAAACTCGCCAACTGCTATTAAAAAATTGATATCCTGGCTCACCAGATCACGCCCCAGACGGTAATGCTCAACAGCTGCAGCGTCACCCAGCTCGCCAATATCGCCAGTGACCATTACTTTGATACCGGATTGCTGTGCCAGAACCTCTCCGGCAGCCCGCATCGATGTAGGATTGGCATTATAAGTATCATCAATAAACAAATGCTGTTTATAGGTAATAAAATTTAATCGCCCTTTCGCCCCTTGTGCCAGCTCGAGACCGATAACTATATCGTCCAGAGAAATACCAATCGCAAGCGCGAAAGCTGTAGCTGCAGTTGCATTCTGTACATTATGTAAACCCGCAAAAGGTAAATTAACTTCACGCACACCCTGTGGTGTATGTAGCATGAATTGGGCAGACTGAGCCAATAGCGTCATTTCTGTTGCATATATATCGCCGCCTTCACCAAAACTCAGGACTTGCGTTGTCTGAACAGCATGACGGATAGCGTCAGTAAAATCATCAGCCGCCGGAATAACTGAGGTTCCATCTTTTGCTATATGAGCATAGATTTCCGATTTAGCCCGACAAATGCCTTCACGGCCTCCAAATTCACCTAAATGTGCAGTACCAACATTAATGATACCTGCCACCTGTGGCTGAACCAGCTGTGAAGTATAATCAATTTCACCCTGATGACTGGCGCCCAGTTCCATCACTGCATATTGATGTTCAGCTGTAAGCTCGAGCAACATCATAGGCACGCCCAAGTCGTTGTTCAGATTGCCTCGTGTGACCAAGGTAGGTGCAAGACGGGACAGAATACTGCCCAGCATTTCTTTAGTAGTCGTTTTACCACTACTCCCCGTCAGCGCAATTACTTTAAGCTGTGGATTCTGCTGACGACGATAGGCTCCAAGCCTTCCTAGTGCCTGCCGTGTATCTGTAACAACCAGCTGCATCATGTCAAGGTCAAGAGGACGCTCAACAATTGCAACCTGACAGCCCTTATCTAAAACTTGAGCCACAAAATTATGGGCATCGAAACGCTCACCTTTTAAGGCAAGAAAAGCATCTCCAGCTTCTGCCTGCCGTGAATCCGTCAGAATCCGCTTGATTGGCTGCTCAGGGCAACGTTCCTGATACCAGTAGCCTTGTGTTGCTTCCATTAATTGTTGGGCTGTCCAAGGCTCCAAAGACCCGGTACTTGTTGTAGAGGTATGCATAAGTTTTCCTAGTCAGCAGAATAGGCTTGAGATAAATTGCAGTGTTGGGCTTCAAGTGCGGACTGCACTTCGACCACGTCATCAAACCAGTGTCGGACGCCATCAATTTCCTGATAGTTTTCATGGCCCTTTCCGGCAATGACTACAATATCGCCAGCTTGTGCCTGTTGCACTGCATATTTGATTGCTTCACGCCGGTCGCGAATTTCCTGCACATGATGGTTACCAAAATCAACCCCATTCTTCATATCAGCAAAAATCTGTTCAGGACTTTCTGTTCGCGGGTTATCTGAGGTGAGAATCACCGGGTCAGCATCATTAAGAGCTGCCTGAGTCATCAACGGACGTTTGCCACGGTCGCGATCACCACCACAACCGAATATGGCCCAAAGCTGATTCTGGACATGGCGTTTCAAGGTAACCAGAACCTGTGTTAAAGCATCAGGTGTATGAGCATAATCCACTACAAATAAACGCTCTGCATCACGGATCACCTGCATGCGGCCTGGAGCTCCCTTGAGCTGAGGTACAGTTGCTAAAATATCACTCAGTTTAAAACCGGCCTGCTCTACTGCAATCAGACTAGCCACCAGGTTTTCAATATTAAATTGACCTAAAAGCGGGCTCTGTACCACATATTCACCTGTTGGGGCGATCAGCTTAAACTTCGCTCCTTTCAGACTGTAGTGAATATCAGATACGCGATAATCTGCTTCTGGATGTTGTAATGAGTAGGTCAAAATCTTTGGTCGGGCCGGATTGGCTTGTGCTGTTTCCAGCATCACTGGTGCATAATCATCATCCAGATTGATTACGGCACTACGCAGCGTAGCAAATTTGAACAGCAAAGCCTTGGCATCTGCATAAGCTGCCAAGGTTCCATGATAATCCAGATGGTCTCGACTCAGGTTACTATAAATAGCAATTTCAATCTCGCAGCCATCCAGACGGCCCTGCTCCAGGCCATGTGAGCTGGCTTCGAGAGCAACAAAATTCGCACCCTGAGAGGAAAAATCATGCAGGGCATTTTGTAGCTGTAACGCATCTAGTGTGGTATGTGTTGAAGCGACCAGATGCGGTAAAATACCATTACCAGTTGTTCCCATTACAGCACAGGGCTGCTTCTGGAAGCTGATCAGTTCTGCTATCAGCCGGGAAATAGTGGTTTTACCATTAGTCCCTGTGACAGCTAGAATTCGGGCAGAATTTACCGGCTGGGTAGCCTGTAAATACTGTTTTTGCCACCCACCCATCCATTGTCTGACCTGGGGACAAACCCATGCTGTGGTCACCCCGAGATCAGATTCGGAAATAATACCAAGAGCACCTTGGCTTAATGCATTTTCCGCAAAAATACGAGTTTTATTAGAATGACTTAAGCTATCTAAAGCAATAAAGATCTGTCCTGCCTGTACTTTACGGCTATCCAGACAAAAACCGCTAAATGGCTGATTCGCCCACTCTACGTTGGCGTTACCTGGATATATTTCATTAAATGTAATTGTCATGCATCACCTGATTTACGGTTCCTGTGGAACATCGAGCGGCTTATCTAATGGCACATTCATCAAACGGAGTGATTCCTGCATTACCCTGGCAAATACTGGCGCAGCCACCAGACCGCCATAATATTTTCCTTTCGGATTTTCTACGACCACAAAAATAGCCAGTCGTGGATCACTTACTGGTGCTACACCAGAAAACAGAGCGCGGTACTCATTACTCGAATAACCCTTACGGTCAGCTCGCAGTTTATGGGCCGTACCTGTTTTACCTGCAACACGGTAACCGGGAATATTAGCCTGACGTGCAGTTCCTCCAGGTAATGTTACCTGTTCCATCATCAGGAGTACCTGATCAGCGATTTTAGGTTCAAGAAGCTGCTCACCTTTAGGCGGTTCATCCAGCTTATAAAGGCTAAGAGGCATTTTTACACCATGATTTGCCAGCATGGCATAGGCCTGTACCATTTGTAGTACAGTGGCATTAATACCGTAACCATAAGACATAGTGGCTACTTCTGAAACATTCCATTTACTTGGTGGTAAAATCAGGCCTGTACTCTCACCCGGGAACTTCACAGCTGAACGTTGTCCGAAACCAATTCGCTTAAAAAATGTCGGAAGAGTTGAATAGGGCAAAGATAAAGCCATCTTCGCCACACCAACGTTTGATGACTTGATAATTACACCAGTTACACTAAGCTGGCCATAACTATGCGTATCACGAATAGTATGGTTACCGACCCGCATTGAGCCTGAGCCTAAATTAATAATGGTATTTGGTGTATATTTACCACTTTCTAGCGCCGCAGCCACACTTAATGGCTTCATGGTAGAACCCGGTTCAAACATATCGATTGCACCGCGGTTTCGCATGGCATCTTTATTGGCCAGTCCATTTTTATCATTCGGGTTATAAGAGGGCCAACTGGTCATGGCCAGAATCTCACCGGTTTTAACATCTACTGCAATAGCGCTGGCCGAGCGGGCATTGTTGGCGATGCCTGCAGCTGTAAGTTCACGATAAAGAATATATTGCAAACGTGAGTCAATACTCAGTGTAATATTTTCACCCGGTTCAACTTCTTTAATAACCTCGGTTACCTTCAACCGGTTACCGCGTTTATCACGGATAACTTTCTGCTCACCATCGACACCAGCCAGCCGTTTGTTAAGCTGCATTTCCAGGCCTTCAATACCGGTCCCTTCACTATTGGTCAAACCAATAATCTGAGCATTTGGCTGTGGCTGCGGATAATAGCGTTTATAGTTTTTCTCGGCATATACCCCCTGAAAATCTCGCTTGACGATCAGGTCTGCCTGCTGTGGTGGTACTTCTTTTTTCAGAACCAGATAACGTGATCTTGGCCGCTCCTTTAATTTTCTTTTTAATTCGGCCCGATCGATACCGACTGCATCGGCCAACTCATCCAGATTAAGATTTTTATCAGGTAACTGACGCTTGAGTTTGCGGTTATTCGGATCTTTTTTTAACTCGGCTGTAATCTCGTCGTAGAGCTTTTTATTATCAAAATAATCACGCGGGTCAATTACAATTTTCATAATTGGCGTGCTGATCGCCAGAGGTACACCATGACGATCGCTGATGACTCCACGCATGGCTTTTAAAGACTCAGTTCTTAAAATATTGGCATTGGCCTTGTTTTGCAGAAAGTCCTTATTAATAATTTGTACGTAAAATGCACGCGCAATCAATATGACAAAACACAGTAACACCACGCCCCACATTAAATAGAAGCGCCACATATCAAAGGCAAGAGTAGGTTTTTCCGAAATCGACTGCTGTTTTCTTCGTGTTTGCTTAATTCGCTTGTCTACCATACAGCATGCCTTATTTTTTTTGCTCAGAAGTCATAGGTAAGGAAATCACCACAGTTTGTGAAGCCGGCGGAGAATACATACGCAACTGGGTTACTGCCCGGGTTCCAATCTGGGCAGTGGCACCAAAAGTCTGTTGTTCAATCAGCAGGCGTCCCCATTCTGCGTTCAGGTCATCCCTTTCACGCATATAGGAACTCAGATCTCGGTAATCATGACGATATTGAAAAACCTGAAAAACCACCATGACCGCACTCATAAAAACCAGCAGTACCAGAACTGTGTAAACCACAATTTTCTTGAGAGCCGGTTTCTGCAAGAGAGGTTGTTCAGCTTTTTCTTCAACAACTTTTTTTTTCATTGTGCGCCTTACTATGCTAAGCGTTCTGCTACTCTTAACCAAGCACTACGTGAGCGTGGGTTTTCTTTAACTTCGGCATCACTGGCTTTAATACGTGAAATTTTCTTCAAACGGCGAGTGTCCTGCTGTATTTGCGGCATTCCCCAGCCTGAATCTTCGGCCAAACTTGATTCTTTTTGTATAAACTGTTTGATCAGACGGTCTTCCAGTGAATGGAAACTGATTACCGCCAAGCGTCCATGTGGTTTAAGAATATCGACTGCCTGTGGTAGAAACAGCTCAATATCCTCTAATTCTTTATTGATGGCAATACGAATAGCCTGAAAGGTACGCGTAGCAGGATGCTTGTGTTTTTCCCATTTTGGATGGGCAGCTTTCACGAGTTCAGCCAGCTGGCCAGTGGTTGCAATGTAACCTGCCTGTTTAATTGCGCGGGCTAGGCGGCGACTGTAACGCTCTTCCCCATACTGATAAATAATATTGGCTAATGCCTCTTCTTCAATATTGCCCAGCCACTCTGCTGCGGTTTGGCCTTGGGAATTATCCATACGCATATCTAAGGGTCCGTCTTGCATAAAGCTAAAACCGCGTTCAGCCTGGTCAAGTTGTGGCGATGAAACCCCTAAATCTGCCATGATCCCATCGACTTCAGTTATACCAATTTTTTCAAGCTCCTGTTTAAGATCAGCAAAACTGGCATGAATAATTTTAAAGCGAGCGTCCTGCTGCTCGAGCTCGGCAGCAACAGCCAAAGCCTGAGGATCTTTATCGAAGGCATAAACCTGAGCATCTGTATTGAGCTGAGCCAGTAATTCACGGCTATGGCCACCTCGGCCGAAGGTTGCGTCTACATAAATTCCTGTATTGCGCTCTGCCAGTACGGCAGCAACAGTTTCATGGAGTAATACAGAAATATGCGACATAAGATCGGTTCAGACAGCTAAAAATTTAACTGCACATTATTACCCTGTTTTTATAAAGCTCCAAATGGCTTTTTGTAGGGAAATATTATTTTCTATAGAGAAAACCGTTTTGCCGATCTTTTTTAAAGCATCATTAAAAAGCCCTGACAGAATTATTCTGCTACAGGGCTTTTCCAGAGGAACTACTTGAACGACGAATGGTTAGCGACGATCATTATAAATCTGGTCAAATGTTGCCCCATTTACAAAATGGGTTTGCTGTGCCTTGCTCCATCCCCCGAATACTTCATCAATCGTGAAAGTTTTCAGCTTAGGAAATTGAGCAGCATATTTCGCCATAACTTTCTGGTTACGTGGCCGATAATAGTATTTTGCTGCCATTTCCTGACCCAAAGGAGAATACAGATAATTAATATAGCCGGTAGCCAGCCATTTATTACCATTTTTTTCAACTGTCTTGTCAACAATTGCAACCGATGGTTCCGTTAAAATTGAAATTGATGGATAAACAATATCATATTTATCACGGCCTAAAGTTTTAAGCGTGACTAGAGCTTCATTTTCCCAGGTTAGCAGTACATCACCCATGCCACGTTCGGCGAATGTCGTCATAGAGGCACGTGCAGCAGAGTCCATCACCTTGACATTCTTATACATGCTTTTAACAAACTCTCGTGCCTTAGCATCATTACCGCCCGGCTGTTTCAGCGCATAGCCCCAAGCCGACAGATAAATCCAGCGTGGCAAGCCGCCTGTTTTAGGGTTAGGTGTAATAATCTGCACACCCGGTCTGGTCAGATCTTTCCAGTCCTGAATTTTTTTCGGATTACCTTTACGTACCATAAAAACGATGGTTGAAGTATAGGGTGCAGAATTATAAGGAAATTCTTTTTGCCAGCCTGCTTTAATCTGGCCAGATTTTACAATCTCATTAATGTCATTTGCCAAGGCTAAAGTCACTACATCACCTTTTAAACCATCAACTACTGAGCGTGCCTGTTTACCTGAACCGCCATGTGACTGTTTAAATTCAACTGTTTGTCCAGTACGGCTTTTCCAGTAAGCACCATATGACTTATTGAACTCATCATAAAATTCACGTGTCGCATCATATGAGACATTCAAAAATTGACGGTCAGCAGCTTGTGTAACTGAACCACATAGTATTAAGGTGGCTAACATGCCACCTTTTAAACCCCATTGGAAATGCTTTCTCATTTACTTCTCTAGGTCACTTGATAAACAATTTGCAATATACTGAAAATTTTTATAAAACAACAACTCATTATACGGTTGAGTATTGCATTCCCTTCAATTGATTAAGTTCTACAGTCCTTGATTTTTCTATAATGTTGTTTTAGGCACACTTATCATGTTTTCTCTAACCGAAACTCTCATCTTTCATTGAGCTTCTAGTACAGTCAAAAAATCCCAGTGTCTTGAGCACTCTCAAGTTTCCTATTTTCTCTTCACCTTCTCTACACATTTATCTGTTAAAACTACACTTCCAATACAGCTTAGGGTTTATTGTAATTTTTTAACTAGAGTTAGTTTAAAACTTTGTAATGAATTGTGAGTCTATACTGTAACTGTTAAGACAAAGCTGTTTTAATTCATGCGATTTTCGGCAAACTTTATAAGAATTAGCCGATTTATAGGGGGACTCTTCTTACATGAACATGAATTTATTTAAGATTTTTTACTTAAGTTTGAGTATGCTTACACTCAGCCAGATGGGGCATAGCGCAGTTATTGTACAAGGCAACAGTCTTAAAAATCAGGATTTATCTAAAATACCTGGTTCTACCCATGCTCCTGCTAAAACAGGCTCTCTTATTGAAAAAGCTTTAAACCAGCGCCAATCTGAGAAAACTACGCCTTCAGTTGACAGATCCGAGCTGGATTTAAAAATGTTGACTTCTATGCGTGCTGCTCCTACCCAGAATTTTCTGGCGGCACAGAACCAGCGTTTCAGCCGTCTGGTACAGATAATTTTTCCACAGCAAACCTCTTAATTTTATAATTTTCATAGTCTTTTCTAGCCTGACCTGCCTGGGGTGAATTAACCCTTAAGCTGTCAGGCTTTTTCGTTATAATAGTCTTAATCTGTTATTGAAAATTAAGAGTTATGAACGTCCGCACCCGTATTGCTCCTTCTCCAACTGGCTTTCCCCATGTTGGTACTGCTTATATCGCCCTGTTCAATATGTGCTTTGCCAAGCAGCATGGAGGCGAATTTATATTGCGTATTGAAGATACCGATCAGCTGCGTTCAACCCCTGAATCAGAAAAAATGATTCTGGACTCATTAAAATGGCTGGGACTGAACTGGTCAGAAGGACCAGATATCGGTGGCCCACATGCACCATATCGCCAGTCCGAGCGTATGCATATCTATAAACAGTATGCATTAGAACTGGTTGAAAAAGGTCATGCTTTTTATTGCTTTGCAACTCCAGAAGAACTCGACCAGATGCGTGCCGAACAGCAGGCCCGTGGTGAAAGTCCACGCTATGACGGCCGGGGTCTGCAGCTCTCTCATGAAGAAGTTGAACGCCGTCTGGCAGCTGGTGAACCTCATGTTATTCGCATGAAAGTGCCTGCTGAAGGCGTATGTAAATTTAATGACATGCTGCGTGGTGAAGTTGAGATTCCTTGGGCTCAGGTAGACATGCAGATTCTGCTAAAAACTGACGGATTGCCTACTTATCATCTAGCCAATGTGGTTGATGACCATCTTATGCAAATTACGCATGTCATCCGTGGCGAAGAATGGATTCCATCGGCACCAAAACACCAGTTGCTGTACTCCTACTTTGGCTGGGATATGCCAACAATCTGTCATATGCCACTACTACGTAATCCAGATAAGTCCAAATTATCTAAACGGAAGAACCCAACATCAATCAATTATTACCGTGATATTGGTGTATTGCCAGAGGCCCTACTAAACTATCTGGGTCGTATGGGCTGGTCTATGCCAGATGAAAGTGAAAAGTTTACGCTGGCAGAAATGATCGAACACTTTGACATTAAACGTGTATCACTAGGCGGCCCGATTTTTGATGTTGAAAAGCTTAACTGGTTAAATGGTCAGTGGATTAAGGCATTGTCTCCTGCAGAATTGTTAAATACCCTGCTCAACTGGAAGGCAGACCGTAATAAACTTGAAGAGATTGCTGCAGCCATCCAGCCGCGAATCAACCTGCTTTCTGAGGCAGTAAACTGGGCGGGCTTTTACTTCAATCAGTTCCCGAATATTTCCAAAGAACAGTTTGAAAGTAAAAAACTGACTGAGGAGCAGGTTCGTCAAAGCCTGCAATTTGCCATCTGGCGGCTGGAAAGTCTATTTACCTGGAATAATGATACGGTCAGCCAGACTCTAATGGATCTGTCTAACCAAATGGGCATCAAGCTACGTGATTTCATGCCTGCTTTTTTTATTGCGATTGCCGGTTCAACCTCATCCACGCCTGTCATGCAATCTATGGTGACTTTAGGTCCCGACTTGACCTTTGCCCGTTTGCGTCGTGCACTAGAAATTGTAGGTGGTCCGAGCAAAAAAGAGTTAAAAGCCTGGGAAAAACTTAATGAAAGTCTGAAATTGCCGAAAAATGAAGCAGATGATCAAGGCGAGTAAATATTTGTGTTGACGTATGAGCGCAATGCCCCTAATATTGCGCTCACACAAACGCTGGGGTCATAGCTCAGTTGGTAGAGCGCTACAATGGCATTGTAGAGGTCAGCGGTTCGATCCCGCTTGACTCCACCAGAAGCTGTTCTACTTTGTGTAACTGCCTCATAAGTCCCTATCGTCTAGAGGCCTAGGACATCGCCCTTTCACGGCGGTAACCGGGGTTCGAATCCCCGTAGGGACGCCAAATTCTAAAAGCCACTGACCTATTCAGTGGCTTTTTTTATGCTTACACTTTCGGCTTACCTACACTATTCAGTAAAATAGACCGCAAAAGAGTTTAGGAGTTTTTCATGCAATATCGCTGCCCACAATGCCAGAGTCCCAAGATCATACCAGTCAGTCAAGGAACCAATACCACCCGTCCTGTGGTTCCCAAAAGTCTGGTATTCCTGATTCCGGCTATTTTTATTCTATTACTACTGGTGGTAATCAGTATCGGTATGTGGATCTTTGGTGATGGTGCCGGCAGTACATTGCAAATGGCGACTATAGCTGTATTTATTATCTGCCTTATAGCCGGATTCCTGTTCTGGCGCGATTTGCCAGACTTTAAACTGTCCATGCAGGCATTTATGCAATCCCAGAAACAATGGAAGTGTCGTGAATGTGGCCATGAGTGGCAGATCTAAACCCTAAAATAACTTAGTGACTGTGTTCATGATCATTCTGAGGGTCATGAGCAAGTGTCTGACATGGGTCCTCCTCAATCTGTAACGTCACTTCGGTAATACCATGCTCATGGGTCAACATTTCGAGAGCATTTTGATAAAGTTGGTTCCGGTTTGCATGTGGTGCATACAAATGCACAGTTAGATGCACATTTTTAGAAGTAATAGCCCAGACTTTAAGCTGATGAATGCTCTCGACACTATCGAGTTCCAAGAGGTCATTACGCAGCTTTTCAATATCGATCTCTTCAGGTACGCCTTCAAGTAGAATATTGATACTCTGTTTCAGCAATATCCAGGTCCGTGGTAATACCCAGAAACCAATTAGCACTGCGATTAGGGTATCTACCCACATCCAGCCAGTAAAATAAATAATTAAGGCGCCAACAATAACACCAACTGAACCCAAGGCATCACTGAGAACCTCAAGATAAGCCCCTTTCACATTCAGACTATCTTTCGAACTTGAAAACAGAATGCGCATGGAAATCAGATTGATCACTAGACCAATAATTGCCACGGAGAGCATGCCAAGGCTCTGAATTTCGGGGGGCTGGCTAAAACGCTGGTAGGCTTCATATAAAATATAAATAGCCACCACAAACAACATACAGGCGTTGAAAAGTGCTGCCAGAATTTCAAAGCGTTGATAGCCAAAGGTACGCTTATCATCAGCGGGACGTTTAGCAATTTTAATGGCAACCAATGCAATAGCTAACGCTGCGGCATCGGTAAACATATGCGCGGCATCTGATAACAGAGCCAAACTTTGGGTTATAAAGCCCGCAACTATTTCAATAATTAAAAAGGTCGTGGTTAGTGCCAAAGCAAAACCAAGCTTTTTGGCATTACCTTCAGTGACGACTGCATGACTGTGATCGTGCCCATGATGCGCGCCCATTGACAGTCTCCTCGATTCTGAGTGAATTACTTTACAGCTCTTATCCTCTAAGGTAACAGTATGCTACTGGGATATCCAGTTCACTTCTGACAGTAGAACAATATTTAATTTACCAATTTGAGAATTCAGTTAACCAATTGTTACTATGGATTTTTCTATTGGTATGGTCTGAGATGCCAAAATCCTAAAAACAAAAAAAACCAGCCCTCAGGCTGGTTTTTCAGTTGTGGCTATTATCCACTGATTTTTTTATATTTGGCGCGTTTGGTTACAGCTGCATCGCCTAGGCGTGACTGACGATATGCTTCATATTCAGCATAGTTACCCGTGTAAAATTCAGGCTGCTCATTTTCAAACGACAAAATATGCGTTGCAATACGGTCCAGGAACCAGCGGTCATGCGATACCACCATAACTGTACCCGGAAAGACCAAAATTGCATCTTCAAGTGCACGCAAAGTTTCAATATCAAGATCGTTTGAAGGTTCATCAAGCAGGATTACATTAGCACCCTGCTGCAAGATTTTTGCCAGCTGCAAGCGGTTTCGCTCACCACCAGAAAGTTCACCTACACGTTTCTGCTGGTCTTGGCCTTTAAAGTTAAAACGGCCAATATAAGCGCGAGACGCAATTTCGTAATCACCTACTTTCAAGATGTCCAGACCGCCAGAAACCTCTTCCCATACGGTTTTGTTGTTATCCAAGGTGTCACGAATCTGGCCAACATAGGCCACTTTAACTGAATCACCCAGAGTAACTGTTCCGGTATCTGGCTGCTGTTCCCCAGTCATCATACGGAATAGTGTGGTTTTACCCGCACCGTTTGGACCGACAATACCAACAATTGCTGTTGGTGGTACAGAGAAGGTCAGGTTTTCATAAAGCAGACGTCCATCAAAGGATTTACTGATGCCTTCAACTTCTACTACCTTATTACCTAAACGCGGACCAGGTGGAATATAAATTTCAGAAGTTTCATTGCGCTGCTGGAATTCTTTAGAGTTTAACTCTTCAAAACGCTCCATACGAGCCTTGTTCTTTTTCTGCTGGCCTTTGGCATTTGAACGAACCCATTCGAGTTCTTTTTTCAAGGCTTTAGCAAAAGACTCTTCCTGTTTCTGTTCCTGTTCTAGACGGGCATTTTTCTGTTCCAGCCAAGACGTGTAATTGCCCTGGTAAGGAATACCATGTCCGCGGTCAAGCTCCAGAATCCACTCAGCAACGTTATCAAGGAAATAACGGTCATGCGTAATAGCAACAATGGTACCAGGAAAGTCTTTTAGGAAACGTTCTAGCCAAGACACAGATTCTGCATCCAGGTGGTTAGTCGGTTCGTCAAGAAGGAGCATGTCCGGTTTAGATAGAAGCAGACGGCAAAGTGCAACACGGCGGCGTTCACCCCCAGAAAGCAGAGTCACGTCAGCATCCCAAGCCGGCAAGTTTAATGCAGCAGCAGCCTGTTCCATCTGGTTATTCAGATTATGTGCATCCCAAGTCTGGATGATGGCTTCAAGTTTCTCTTGTTCTTTTGCAAGTGCGTCAAAGTCAGCATCTTCTGCTGCATATTCTGCAAACACTTCATCCAGGCGGGCTAATGCATCTAACGGTTCACGCAGACCATCTTCAACATTTCCACGTACATCTTTGTTCGGATCTAGGGGTGGTTCTTGTTCCAGATAGCCGATTTTAATCCCTGGTTGCGCACGTGCTTCCCCAGAGAAATCTTTATCTCCGCCCGCCATGATACGGAGCAGAGTTGATTTACCTGCACCGTTAAGACCGAGCACACCAATTTTTGCACCCGGAAAAAATGACAAAGAGATGTCTTTCAGGATTTCACGCTTAGGCGGAACCATCTTCGACACACGGTTCATCGTGTAAATATATTGGGCCACGCAGGACTCCTCAATTGAAAATCAGAATATCGCAAACTGCGAAAAAATAACCAGCGTATTATACGATGAATACCATGAAAACATAAGGCGTACTCTGGGTATTCTGCGGGTTATCTCATAGCCTTTTGTGACTAAAAATTAAACTCACACCAAGATTTTGAGTTTGCTTAAACTCATCACTATACTTATGAAATAAATAGATATAGACAAAGAATAGGAAAGCTTTATTTCATATTAAAAAATGCTAGACTCGATTAGGTTTTAACCCACATCGAAGAAATAATATGACATATAAAGATGAAACTTTGGCAATTCATGCCGGTTATAGCCCTGAAGCGACGACGAAAGCCGTAGCGGTACCTATTTACCAGACCACGTCCTACTCTTTCGATAATACTCAACATGGGGCCGACCTGTTCGATTTAAAAGTCCAGGGCAATATTTATACCCGTATTATGAACCCTACAACGGCGGTTCTTGAACAGCGTATCGCAGCTCTAGAGGGTGGAATAGGTGCACTGGCACTTGCTTCGGGCATGGCAGCAATTACCTATGCGATTCAGACTATTGCCGAAGCAGGTGATAATATTGCTTCTGTTTCCACCCTATATGGTGGTACATATAATCTGTTTGCCCATACCTTGCCCAAACAGGGAATTGAAGTGCGCTTCTTCGATTATCAGGATCCAGAAGCATTACACTCTCTGATTGATAATAAAACCAAACTGGTATTTGTCGAGTCAATTGGTAATCCGCTTGGCAATATCATTGATCTGGAAGCCATCAGTAAAATCGCCCATGAATATGGTGTACCGGTGGTAGTTGACAATACGGTAGCGACACCGGTTTTGCTCAAGCCTTTTGAATTTGGTGCTGATATCGTGGTGCACTCGCTAACCAAATATATTGGAGGTCACGGTAACAGTATTGGTGGTGCGATTGTCGATAGCGGTAAATTCCCTTGGGGTAAATATCCGGACCGCTTTAAAGTGTTAAATACGCCCGACCCAAGTTATCATGGAGTTAACTATGTTGAGGCGCTTGGTGAAGCTGCTTATATTGCCCGTGCACGTGTTGTACCTTTACGTAATACTGGCGCCGCCATTAGCCCGATGAATGCTTTCCTGATTTTGCAAGGACTGGAAACCTTAAGCCTGCGCATGGAGTGCCATACCGAAAATGCTCTAAAAATTGCCGAGTATTTGAAAGCCCATCCAAAAGTCAAATGGGTAAATTATGCAGGCCTGACAGACCACCCACAGCATGCACTGGCACAAAAATATGTTCAAGGTAAACCTTCGGCTATCTTATCCTTTGGGGTACAGGATGGACTTGCTGGTGGTACCCGTTTTATTGATGCACTGCAGCTCTTTACCCGCCTGGTCAATATTGGCGATGCGAAAAGTTTGGCTTGTCATCCGGCAACCACTACCCATCGTCAGCTCAATGAACAGGAGTTGAAATCTGCAGGGGTTAGCGAGGATATGGTGCGTTTATCTATCGGCATTGAACATGCTGATGACCTGATTGCCGATCTGGAACAGGCACTTGCCGCAGTTTAAGTTATACACAAGCAGGGTCAACATACATGGCCCTGTTTATATTCCCTCAAATACCAGACAGTGTGACTAAAAAGCTTGAACTCGAATGTTTCTGATAATTAGCCCTACCTGATAGCTTTATTTTAATCTGGCATATGTTTTTACTTTCCATTTATGAACTGCTTTTTCAAAGCTTTATCTTTTCAACTATTTTAACTTGTGTTAAAACACAGTATAAACACATACTTAAATTAGAGTAATTGCTCTAAATATTATTTTTAGATTCAACCACTTAACTCTGGATTTTTCCCGTCATTTCGTTAAGATAAAAACCGACTGAGCCCCTTGGCCTATCGCAGGTCATGGCTATAACATATTTAAAAAAATTATATTTATTTTGCCTCAGCAAATTTTCAGCCAGGAAGATCTACGTGAACAACAAATTAGAGAAACTTTTCAAAGACAAGGTAAATGGCAAAGTAGCACTCATCACCGGTGCTTCCAGTGGAATTGGCCTAACTACAGCCAAGAAACTTGCTCAAGCGGGTGCACATGTGCTGCTGGTTGCCCGTACTGAGTCTACCTTGCAAGAAGTTCAGGCTGAAATTGAAGCAGAGGGTGGAAAAGCAACTATTTTCCCATGTGATTTAAATGATCTGGATGCTATTGATGCATGTTCCCAGAAAATTCTGGCGTCTGTAGACCATATTGATATCCTGATTAATAATGCTGGACGTTCTATTCGCCGTGCCGTCCATGAATCAATTGACCGTTTTCATGACTTTGAGCGTACCATGCAGCTGAATTATTTCGGTGCGATCCGTTTGATTCTGAATATATTGCCGCAAATGATGCAGCGTCGTGACGGACAGATCATTAATATCAGTTCAATTGGTGTGCTGGCCAATGCAACCCGTTTTTCTGCTTATGTGGCCTCTAAAGCCGCACTAGATGCTTTTAGCCGCTGTCTGTCAGCAGAAGTGCATTCACACAAGATTGCAATCACTTCAATTTATATGCCTCTGGTGCGCACTCCCATGATTGCACCAACCAAAATTTATCGTTATGTCCCTACGCTGTCGCCTGAGCAGGCAGCTGATCTGATTGCCTATGCCATTATCAAGCGTCCGAAACGCTTGGCTACGCATCTTGGCCGTTTGGCATCTATTACTTATTCGATTGCTCCTGAAATCAACAATATGTTTATGTCAATTGGCTTTAATCTGTTTCCAAGTTCCAGCGCATCAGTGGGTAAACAGGAAAAACTTAACTGGGTTCAACGCGCTTATGCCCGTATTTTTCCAGGTGAACACTGGTAAATATAATTACTTTATCAATAAAAATGCCTCCTATTCTGGAGGCATTTTGCTAGTTTCTTTTATTCCAGAAAATTGACCCGACCGGTCTGCACATCATAAATTGCTCCCACAATGGCTATTTCTCCACGTTCAAGCATCTCTTTTAAGACAGAGCTGTGGTTAACAATATACTGGATATTGTAATGAACATTCAGGGTAGTTACCTGATCAATAAAAGGCCGGTTCAGCTCACGCGGCTGCATAATATCGTAAGCGCTCTGAACCGAATGCATTAGCGGCCCCAAGATATACTGAATATACGGCATTTCTTTAATGTCAGAAATACTTTTATGCTGTAACCGCAGCTGGCAGGCACTAGTTACTGCTCCGCAGTCAGTATGGCCCAGCACCACAACTACTTTTGAACCCTTAGCCTGACAGGCAAACTCAAGAGAGCCTATGACTTTCTGTCCGGCCACATTTCCTGCAATACGCAGGCTGAATAAATCCCCAATTCCGACATCGAACAGCATCTCTGTAGGAGCTCTTGAGTCCATACAGCCGAGTACGGCAGCAATCGGATGTTGACCCTGATCAGCAGTTACTCGGATCTGCCGGTAAATATCACGTTGTAAACGTTCATTTTTCACAAAACGCTCATTTCCTTCCTTAAGCAAGTTCAGTACTTGGGCAGGTGTCAGTTGCTGCTGCAAATCGCGAGTACTGATATCAATATCTAGTACTGCGTCATCCAGTTCATGGTAATGCTGTTTGAATCCGATTAGTTTTAAATCAATCTTGCGTTTAATGGCAGTTTCATTCTGATACTCCTGAATAACTTGATAAATATCTGGATCGATTGAATCGGACTGAGTCGCATCCAGAATTAACCGCTCATCTTTATGAACATGTTCGAGAGCTGAAATGAGTGCTGAACGGTTTAAAAAAGTAACCTGTGAAGGCAGTTCAATCCGTGTAACAATACCGTGCAAATGCTTTTCCTTATATACACGTACGCCCTTATTCAAATTACCGTATAGGATAAAAGCACTACTGACCAATAATCCAATTAGAATTCCAGTGAGCAGATCTGTGAGTAAAATCGCAACTAATGTGATAATAAAAGGCAAAAACTGTTTCCAGCCCTGCTGATAAAGCTTTTTAAAGAGTTTTGGATGGGTAAGTTTAAAACCCGTTAAAATTAAAATCGCAGCTAGAGCTGATAAAGGAATCATATTCATCAATGGCACAAAAAACATCACTGCCAGTAGCAGGAAAATGCCATGAATAATGGTCGAACATTTACTGCGTGCGCCAGAATTGGCATTGACGGAGCTACGTACAATTACCGACGTAATTGGCATACCTCCAATTAAACCGGAAACAATATTGCCTGTGCCTTGTGCCCATAACTCGCGGTTCGGTGGTGATGAACGTTTTTGTGGATCAAGTTTGTCTGCCGCTTCGAGATTCAGAAGTGTTTCCAGAGAAGCGACTACCGCAAGGGTAATAGCTCCGGTGTAAATCAGTGGTTCTGCTAAATAGCTAAAATCCGGGAAAATCAGTACATCTCTTGGAGCTTCCAGTAAATTAGGTAACTGAATCAAGTTATGATTCTGAACTGCCAAAGGAGAACCCATCGACATTAAAATAAAATTTAATAGCGCAGCGGCAACCACAGCTACCAGTGCCGATGGCAGAACCAGTTTTTTAAGAGGACTACTGTCCCAAGCCAGAATTAAAAATAGACTGAGCAGACCAATCAGTGCTGCGCCTTTATCAAGGGAGCTAAAATTTGAAAAAAATGTTCCAGACCAAACTGCTGACCATGAGAAATCATGGATACCCAATAAATAAGGTAATTGGGTTGCTATCAGAATTACGCCAATTGCTGCGAGCAGCCCTAAAATAACGTTATTGGGAATAAAATTAGCAAAAAAACCTAGCTTGAATAGACCAAAGCCAATTTGAAGTAAACCGGCAAAAATAATACACAATAAAAAAGCGGCATAATTGCCGCTTAATTGATCCAGTTGTACCAGCATGACTGCCGTGAGCCCGGCCGCCGGGCCTGCCACACTGATGTGTGAGCCACTCAACACCCCGACGACAATTCCGCCTACAATCCCCGCAATAATACCGGAAATAATGGGTGCACCTGAGGCTAAAGCTATACCTAAACACAAGGGTAATGCGACCAGAAAAACGACAAGTCCAGAGAGTATATCTTTTAAATAAAAGGGTTTTCTCAAATTTAAAACTGACATAAAACAACCGTTTGGAATAAAAATTAGAATCGACTTCGAGGTCAGATGTAACACTAACATCGATGTTTTTATAAAAAGCGAGTTGATATTGTCTGACAATCTTTCTGAATTAAAGCCTGATTATGCTACTATAATGTGTGATTTTTACACTATTTTATTTAACTTTTATCTAACTCTGCCTTATGCTTGCTAGAGTTGGATTTTTTTCATCTTACTTTTTCATTTTAAGGTTTCGAAACCGCAATCCATTAAAAATTGATACGTAGAATTATAATATTTCGCTGGCCGGGTCCAGTCGGCCTGCTCTATTTCAGGCACATAAATTACCATGCCTTGTCGCGCGCGAGTCAATAAAACCCGATACGCATTTAGTAAGTATTTTTGCTTGGCTTCATTTTTAATTTTCTGCCATGTACTACCCTTGAAAGCCTGATACTTCCACTCCTGATCAAAATAAAAATTAATATCCCAAGCAACACAGGTATAGTCAATTTCCAGACCCTGTATATCAAATTCGGTAGCGACCTCTTCTAGGTAATATGAAGAGCGTACATCTGTATCTAGATTTAGAAACCAATGTTCAGGAGTAATTTTACTTTTAATATCTATTCCATCTGCTCTTAAACGCTTTGCCCCAGAGCTTGCTACAATGCCGTAACGCTCCGATCCTTTTGCCCTGGTTTTTAACCATTGCTTAGCTTGCTTCAAATTTCTGCTCAATACGACAGGATAATCAGAACTGATCTCTGAATAGAGCTGTTGAGCAGCCTGAGAATTCCCCTCTAAAATATATTGAATTAATTGTGATACCCGCTCACTTCTAAATGAACGTACAGAGACAGCTAAATGTAAATCCTGTTCATTAATGCCTGTAGTTTGTAGCCAGTTCCTATGTTCTGTAGAGTCCAAATAAACGCTGTCTTCTAATATCTTTTCGGAATAATAAATTTGCCACTCAGAAAACTTCTGTTTCAAGGCTTCTAACCATTCAGTAACGCCAGCTTCTCCTGTATTGATTTCTTGACCACCACCGATTAAACAGACTACAACACACCAATCTATATGCCGATTCATCACATTGATCAAAAACTCGGGTTCAGACATAGTAAAATTATCAATTCCCTTTTTGAGTTTCATAAAATTGGAAACCTGTTCTTTTTGCCAGGCCCGCTGCGCCTCATCAAAAACCACTACCTGCTCAACAGGTATTTCTGTAGAGCGTAAATAATAATCTCGAAAATGATGAATATTCTGTATAAACGCTTTTGCTGAACGCTCTGCCGCTAGACGACTTTTTGACAGGCCCTGCAATTTAAAATTTTTTACTGTATCGCGCACCAATGCTTCACGTAATACATCGACCAATGGCCCATTACCTGAAAGAAAAACAGCATGCTCTGTCTGATCCTTTTTCAATCGCTGATTCGCAATATTTAGACCAGCAAGCGTTTTGCCTGCACCCGGTACCCCGGTTAAAAAGCAGATCGACTTTATGTTATTCTGCTTGGAGTATTCAATGATTTCCTCAATCTTATTAGAGGTAATTTCAAGATTAATCGTACCTGCATCACTACGAGAAATCTCTTGGACTTGATGGCCTTTATATAAAGCTTGTGCTGCTTCAATAATTGTCGGTGTCGGTTTGTAGGGAGCTTCCAGCCAAGATTGGGTATTAATGACTGAATTATGAGAAAATTGCTGAATAATTTCAGAAAATATCTCTCCAAAATTTTCTGCATTACAGCATGCTACCTCATTTAATGAGGCTATTTCCTCCCAATTCTGCCTAGTTTCTGCTGCCTGTGTAGCCACCAAAACTGGAATTACTTTCTGATTATGACTACCTGCATGAAAATTAAGTAAGTCCAAACAGTAATCAATTACTTGTATTTGTGCTGAGTGACTGTATTGCGTATCTCCCACTTTGAATTCAATGACCAAAATTAAATCTTGAATGATCAAAATATTATCTACACGTTTCCCCATACGTGGAATATGAAATTCAAAAAAGATCTCGCCTTGATCAAGTATACAAAGAGCTCTCTTTAAAATCGTAATTTGCTTAAGCCATGCACTTTTTTGTAATTCATCAAGACTGAACTCATGCTGATAAGCCAGTGAACCTAATATAGCCTCTTCATTTTCATTCCTGAATTCTAAAAAATTATTCTGGTAGTAACTTTGTGCAAGACCCATTCTTTTTAGCCAAACTTTCTTCAATTTATTTTAGATAAAAAAGAAAACCTCCCACTTGGGAGGTTTCCGTTTACTTCGCAGAGATTATTTAGATCCTTTAATACCTGCTTGCAATAATAAAGCGCCTAATCCGCCAATTTTCTGTTCCTGCGGTTTAGCTGCCTGTGGTTTCTTCCCTTGTGAGCGTTCACCTTGCGGACGGGCATGTTGAGGACGTTTACCTTGTGGCTTACGCTCAGGACGCTGCTCCTGATTTTGTTCACGACGCGGACGTGGTGATGTTTTTACCGGCGCAGCAGCACCCTCAGGTCGCATAGAAAGATTAACGCGATTACGCTCTGCATCGACCTGAATCACACGTACCTGTACGATTTGTCCCGGCTTTACAATCTTGTGCGGATCTGAAACAAATTCGTTTGCCAATTCTGAAATATGTACCAGTCCATCTTGGTGTACGCCAATATCAACAAAAGCGCCAAAGTTAGTAACATTGGTTACCACGCCTTCCAGTTGCATACCTTCAGTCAGCTGTTTTACATCAGTAATATCATCACGGAACTTGGCAGTACGGAATTCAGGGCGCGGATCACGACCCGGTTTTTCCAGTTCGGCCAATACATCCTGGATAGTAGGCAGACCAAACTTGTCATCAATAAACTGGTTAGGGTCTACCTGACGAATAATTTCACTATTTCCAATAATATCTTTTACAGTAGTGGCTTTGGCTTCAACAATTTTCTCAACCAGACCATAACTTTCCGGATGAACAGAAGATGCATCTAATGGCTGATTACCTTCTTGAATACGCAGGAAGCCAGCTGCCTGTTCAAATGTACGATCGCCCAAACGGGGAACTTTTTTCAAGTCCTGACGGTTGTCGAAGCGACCGTTCTCTTTACGGTATTCTACAATTTGTTGGGCAATTGCTTTATTTAAACCAGCAATATAACCTAAAATTGCAGAAGAGGCGGTATTAACGTCTACGCCCACCGCATTTACACAATCTTCAACTACCGCATCTAACGTTTTTGCAAGACCGGCCTGATTTACATCATGCTGATACTGCCCCACGCCGATTGATTTCGGATCAATTTTAACTAGCTCAGCCAGTGGGTCCTGTAATCGACGGGCAATAGATACTGCTCCACGAATAGACACATCCAGTTCAGGCAATTCCTGAGAAGCCAGCTCACTCGCTGAATAGACTGACGCACCGGCTTCACTTACAGTCACACGGGTCAGTTTTAGATCCGGGTTGGCTGCCATCATTTCAGCCACTACAGCTTCAGTCTCGCGGCTGGCTGTACCATTACCAATTGCAATCAGTTCAATATCAAATTCACGGCACAAACGCGCAAGTTCGGCCACTGAACCTTCTTTATCTTCTTTTGGAGCAAACGGATAAATCGTACTATGGGCGAGTACATCACCTGACTCATTCACTACTGCCAGTTTTACGCCAGTACGTATACCCGGGTCTACGCCCAATGTACGTCGGCTACCTGCCGGTGCAGACAAGAGTAAATGACGCAGGTTTTCTGCAAAGACCTGCATAGCTTCATTTTCAGCAGCTAAACGCTTTTCGGTCAGTAATGAATGCTCAACCTGTGGACGTACTTTACCCATCCAGAACAGTTTTGCAGTTTGCTTGAGAAAATCCTGACGTGTCTGTGGCTGAATTTGATCCAACTGATATTCAACCTCAATACGCTGAATCGCCGGATCATTTTCACCATCAACTTTAAGGCCCAGCACATTTTCCTGACGTCCGCGCAACATGGCCAGTAAACGATGTGAAGGGACTTTGTTCAAATTTTCTGAAAATTCAAAATAGTCACGGAATTTTTTGCCAACTTCTTTCTTCTCTTCACTTGCTACTGCACTTTTCAAAACGGCAGTTTTTGCAAAGTTGGCTTTAAGCTCAGCCGTCAGCGCAATATTCTGTGCCCACTCATCAATAATAATATGCTGAATGGCATCCAGCTGGCTTTCCAGGTCTGGGTACTCTTCATGCGAGAACCCTGCAAGTGCTTCACTCGGGTCAACCTGTTCAGCCAATATTTTCTCAGCAACCGGCCCTAAACCAGCTTCTCTTGCCTTGAAAGATTTGCTGGTCCGTTTTGGACGATAAGGTGCATAAATTTCTTCAAGAGCATTTTTGGTTTCGACGGCCTCGACCCGGGCCAGCAAGTCATCGCTTAATTTATTCTGTTCTTTCAGCGATTCGATGACTTTAGCGCGTCGCTCATTTAAATCACGTAAATAGGATAAACGCGTATCAAGCTGACGTAGCTGCGTATCGTCTAAGCCTTGTGTCACTTCTTTACGGTAACGGGCAATAAAAGGAACACTGGCACCTTCATCTATAAGCTTGATGGCAGCTTCAACCTGATCTGGACGTACGGCAAGCTCGCTTGCCAGCTGCTGAACTAAGTCAGTCATCGTGTTTGATTCCACAAGGATAAATACTAAAAGCTGTGATTATAAAGACCAAGGCCATAAAATCTACTATTGTTTTATCTAAATTACACATCAGCAATAATGCTAATTTAGTGAAGTTCCATGGTTTTTATGCAATTTTACGACAAAATTCCCGTAAATTACCAAGATCTGGCCGTTCCTGTTTATTTTTTACCTGTATATATTTGGTATCTATGTCTTGATTTTTACTGCAATATTTGGTGCTTTAGAGCATAGTAAAACTCATTGTAAGCATCGTATACTCAATACTGTATATGGGTCTGATCACGATGACAATAAACAATAAAGGAGCACATCATGAGTCTAGTTGTACCTGCTGAACATACAGATGCTGTAAAAGCCGATACAGATCGCGTTGAACGTATCCTCGTGGTCGATGATGATGTGCGTTTGCGTACTCTGTTACAACGTTTTTTGGAAGATAAAGGCTTTGTCGTTAAAACTGCACATGATGCTACCCAGATGGATCGTCTGCTACAACGTGAACTGTTTTCACTGATTGTACTCGACTTTATGTTGCCGGTTGAAGATGGCTTGAGTATTTGCCGTCGTTTACGACAGTCCAATATTGATATTCCTATTATTATGCTGACCGCACGTGGCAGTGATTCTGACCGCATTGCCGGTCTTGAAGCAGGTGCAGATGATTATCTGCCTAAACCATTTAATCCAAACGAACTTCTTGCCCGTATCCGGGCAGTTCTGCGTCGCCAAGTCCGTGAAGTACCTGGTGCTCCTAGTCAGCAGGTAGAGGTCGTAAGTTTCGGACCATGGTCTCTAGATTTATCGACCCGTACGCTGACACGTGAAGGTCAGGTGGTCACTTTAACCACTGGTGAGTTTGCCGTACTCAAGGCATTGGTTCAGCATCCACGTGAGCCACTAACACGTGACAAACTGATGAATCTGGCGCGCGGTCGTGAATGGGGTGCCATGGAACGTTCAATTGATGTTCAGGTGTCTCGCCTGCGTCGTCTGATTGAAGAAAATCCGGCACGTGCACGTTATATTCAGACAGTCTGGGGCGTAGGTTACGTCTTTGTGCCAGATGGCGCTGAATAACCCGTTTATTTTATGACCGGAATTATCCTGATGATTTGTACAGGCCATTCACTACTGGGAGGTTTTATATCTGCCAATAAAGTGAATGGCTAGTTCGTATAAGAATGCTTAAAAAATCGTATTGTCTATGGCCTTTGAGCCAAGAAAAGCCGCTAAAATTCTGTCATAAAATTACAGTCTGAGTATAAAATACACTTATAGGAATCCGGAGTGAAACTCGACCCTATTGATCCACAAGAATTTACTGACTATGTAGCTTATTCAGAGAAAAAACGCACCCGTGGGGAACGTTTCCTGGACAAGATCAAGCCACGCTCCGCAGCAATGCGTACTACAGTTCTGGTCGGTTTTGTGGTGCTGTTCAGTCTGGTCATGTCACTCTGGTTTTTCTGGCGTACTTTATATTTACCTGAAATTCAGCAACATGCCCGTTATCTGGCTGTTGAGCTTGAAATTATTAACAACCCCAAACTGCGTATCTTCCATGACAATGTTGAAATGGATATAGATACCTGGCTCAAAAATCGGGTCGGAATTGAATATGTCACTGACCCTAAAGAGTATCCCAATGTTCGGGAAAAGGTGATCGCCGAATTCTTTACTAACCATATTGAAGAAAAGCTGGCTAGAGAGTTAAAAGTCGATAATGTTACGGTGTATTTCCAGTTTAAGCCAAGCCCAAGAATCTGGATACAGACCCCCGAAATGCACGGAAACTGGGTCCGTGAACCATTAAAAACTTATGCCAACTATAGCCCTGAACTGATTTTTGGTTGGCTGCTCGGTGTTCCGATTATTGCATCTATTATTATTTTGACATTGGTTCGGCAGTTAAATCGCCCCTTACGTCGGCTGCAAAATGCGGCAAACCAGTACAGCAAAACCGGGAAGGCACCTTATCTGGAAACCAATCATGGTCCACTAGAAATCCGTCAGGTAAATCAGGCCTTTAATCATATGGTTTATACGCTAGAGCAGACAGAGCGCGAGCGGATGATCATGCTAGCAGGTATTTCACATGATTTACGTACACCGTTGACCCGAATTCGTCTGACTGCTGAAATGTTACCGGATGAATTCCTGCGTGAAGGGCTGATTTATGACGTTGACGATATGGATGCAATTTTGAATCAGTTTATCTCCTATATGCGTGATGGCTCTGACGAAGAATTAAAAGACACCAATATCAACATCTTGCTACAGGAATTGATTGTACAGTTCAAACCGCTAGATATTCGTTTTGAAGCACAGGATGTTCCTATCATTCCAGCACGTAGCCTGTCATTGAAACGCCTGATTGGCAACCTGATCAATAATGCCAAGCGTTATGGTGCTGAACCAATCGAACTCTCTGCCTATACAGAAAATGACCGGATTATCATCAAGGTAGCAGATCATGGCGAAGGGATTCCAGAAGACCAGATTCAGGATCTGATGCAACCTTTTGTGCGTGGAGACTCCGCCCGTACCGTACAAGGTAGTGGTTTGGGCTTAGCAATTGTCAAACGTATTGTTGATATCCATCAAGGTGAGCTTAAAATCCATAATCGTCCTGAAGGCGGATTAGAAGCTATTATCTCACTGCTGATACCTAAAGAGAAAACTGAAGAAAACAATAGTCATAATCCGCTAGAAAAGATCAAGCAAAGTCTAAGTGACCGTTTTTAATCATGATTAAATTTTAGACATTTGAATTTTACAATTATCTTAGCCTTTAAAAATATTTATTTAAAAAATAGTAGTTTAAAAAGCATCAAAAATATTTATACCTTCATTTCCTGAAAAAATTAGACCTTAGCCTAACAGGCATGCACAATTTGTTTTTTGGGCGGTACAATCCGTCTAGTTTCGAGCATATTGAGAGTAAACCATGTCTTTAGATCGTATTCGATTAGCCTCCCTTCATGACAAAGTAATCAGTGCAGATCAAGCTGCCGAGTTCATCCAAGATGGCATGACTATCGGTATGAGTGGCTTTACTCGTGCAGGTGAAGCCAAAGCAATTCCTCAGGCACTGGTAAAACGTGCCAAACAGCATCCTTTAAAAATCTCCCTAATTACCGGTGCAAGCTTGGGTAACGATCTGGACAAACAGATGACTGAAGCTGGTGTACTGGCTCGTCGCATGCCATTTCAGGTAGATAACACACTGCGCCGTGCGATCAACAATGGCGAAGTAATGTTTATTGACCAGCATTTGTCTGAAACTGTAGAACAGATGCGTAACCTGCAGCTTAAACGCCCGGATATTGCAGTTATTGAAGCAGTTGCAATTACTGAAGATGGCCATATTGTGCCAACAACTTCTGTAGGTAACTCTGCAAGCTTTGCTATTTTTGCAGAAAAAGTCATTATTGAAATTAACACTTCAGTAAGTGAAGAATTTGAAGGTCTGCATGACATCTATATTCCGACTTACCGCCCAACCCGTACACCAGTACCTTTAACTCAGGTAGATGACCGTATCGGTTCAACTGCGATTCCAATTGATCCTGCAAAAATCGTTGGTATTGTATTTAATGAAACACCAGATTCTCCATCTACAGTAACACCACCAGATGTGGAAACTCAGGCAATTGCCAATCATTTGATTAATTTCTTTGAAAAAGAAGTTGCTGATGGCCGTTTACCGAAAAATTTGGGCCCTTTGCAAGCAGGTATCGGCTCAATTGCCAATGCTGTACTGACCGGCTTTAAAGATTCAAACTTTGAAGATCTGGTGATGTATTCAGAAGTATTACAAGACTGTACTTTTGAGCTGATCGATGCCGGTAAAATGAAATTTGCTTCTGGCTGTTCAATGACATTGTCTACCCAGTGTGGTGAGCGTGTTTTCGGCAACCTGGAAGCATATAAAGACAAGTTTGTATTACGTCCACAAGAAATTTCAAACCACCCTGAACTGGTACGCCGTTTAGGTATTATTGGTATTAACACTGCGCTTGAGTTTGATATTTACGGTAATGTGAATTCTACCCATGTTTGTGGCACCAAGATGATGAATGGTATTGGTGGTTCAGGTGACTTTGCCCGTAATGCACACTTGGCAATTTTTGTAACCAAATCGATTGCAAAAGGGGGCGATATTTCTTCAATCGTTCCAATGGTATCTCATGTTGACCATACCGAACACGATGTTGATATTCTGGTTACAGAACAGGGTCTAGCTGACCTTCGTGGACTGGCTCCACGTGAGCGTGCTCGTGTAATTATCGAGAACTGTGTACACCCACTTTATAAAGATGCCTTGAACGACTATTTTGACCGTTCAACTGCTAAAGGTGGCCATACACCACATCTGCTTCGTGAAGCGCTGCAATGGCATATTAACTTTGAAGAAAATGGACATATGCTGGCTGTTGAGCCTGCAGTAAAAACTGCTTAATAGCATTCAGTTAAAAAACGCCCATCTGGGCGTTTTTTCTTGTCTGAATTATTGCAATAGCAAGAACTGGATTAATTTATGCGAAGGCGGGGTGTAGTGGTAACTGGCTGACTAAAGTCTATCTCTCTAAGGGCCTGAGTCTCTAGTGTACCTAGCGAAACCTTACCCAAATCCCACTGAATCTGTCCTGATTCATTACGAAATGGCTGTAACATGATCTCCAGCCCACGCATCGGGTTATCTGACTGTAAACCTGCTGCTATCGCCAGTAAATGCTGTTGTAAGGCTAAGGGCAGATGATCCATATTAACCTCTGGCCTGCCCTCACTCGCTTCAATATTCCGCACCGGATGGGCATTAACAGTGATATTCTGCAAGTCATCCTCAATCTGCATCATCCGATGCTGTAAAGCACGCTGCTCGCTTTTCCTCTCCTGATAGGGAATAAACCCAGTTTCCTGGCGCATCTCAGGCTCAGCCATGACTTTTAATACTGGCAGTTCGACACTTTGTGCAAAAACTGCTGTCGAAGCATTTATGCTAAAAACCATCAGAACAATGTATTTAAAGAAGTGCATAACTATGTCACTCCAGAGCTGGTATCAGTTCAATATATGATTCATTTTTTTCATTTTGTATAAGAATTAACCATCAATTCTGTTACGCTCAGTTAAATCAGTATCTGAATATTAATAAAGACCGCTGATTTTGCCCTTTAGCTATATTCATCATTTTTAATCAGCATAAAAAAAGCCCCATACAGTATATGGGGCTTTTCAAATATGGTGGCGTGAGGCAGGATCGAACTGCCGACACACGGATTTTCAATCCGTTGCTCTACCGACTGAGCTATCGCGCCGATGAGGTGTATTAAGCCGTATCTGCTGGCAAGAGTCAACAAAAATCAGTTTTTTTTAGTTTAAATGCATATATTTTAAGCAAAAAAAATCCCTGATGGGATCAGGGACTGAAAACACAAATATGGTGGCGTGAGGCAGGATCGAACTGCCGACACACGGATTTTCAATCCGTTGCTCTACCGACTGAGCTATCGCGCCGATGAGGTGTATTAAGCCGTATCTGCTGGCAAGAGTCAACAAAAATCAGTTTTTTTTAGTTTAAATGCATATATTTTAAGCAAAAAAAATCCCTGATGGGATCAGGGACTGAAAACACAAATATGGTGGCGTGAGGCAGGATCGAACTGCCGACACACGGATTTTCAATCCGTTGCTCTACCGACTGAGCTATCGCGCCGATGTGGGGCGTATTAAACAATCTAATTAACTGATCGTCAAGTCTTTCCTTTATAAAAATATTTAAAAGATTATTTTTCATGCAAAATCAAAAAGATTGAACAAGCAGTAATAGCGAGACTAATAAACTTAACATCCTCTTAAGCTATATTTGCCTAGTTATATCTTTACAGTTTACCTAGATGTGCCAAGCAACGATGGATAGCCCCACAGCCTGGGTCAAACCTTTTGACTTCTTTTGCCTCTTCATAGCGGCAGACTTCACTGACCAGACGTTCAGCAACTCCACGACCGCGATTTGCCGGATGTACTACGATATATTCCAGAGTCTTACTCTCCCCTTGTCCCGTACACCAGATTGCACCTATAATTTTGGTATTAAACTCTGCTGTATACAACGTTGTATACTGGGCCAGATGCTGTTCAAGTTGCTCGACCGCATCCTGCCCGTCTCCGAATTCGGGACTGGTGTCATACAATCGCTCAAGCTGACTGCGGACTTCTGCATTTTCTAGAGAAGTATGAGCATGTACGGTAATAGGCATTGATTAACCCTCCTGAGCAATCTAATATGCTGTGGCTTTGACCTTGATCAACACAGCGCAAGTTTTCACATCAAACATTTTTGACGTTTTTGAGGAATGTGTCCATGACGCAACGTATCAGTGAAGTGGTAAGAAATACTAACGAAACCAAGATTCGAGTTCGTCTCAACCTTGATGGTACGGGTCAGGGCACCTTAAATACTGGCATTCCCTTTTTAGATCATATGATTGATCAAATCAAGCGTCATGGTCTTTTTGATATTGATATTCATTGTGATGGTGATCTGGAAATTGATGACCACCATACAGTAGAAGATTGTGGTATTACGTTAGGTCAGGCTTTTGCCCAGGCACTGGGTGATAAAAAGGGATTGCGCCGCTATGGACACTTTTATGCGCCACTGGATGAATCACTGTCACGTGTTGTAGTCGATCTCTCTGGCCGTCCGGGTCTGTTTATGGATATTCCATTTACCCGTGC